>RPQS01000150.1 GCA_003818605.1 Candidatus Zhuqueibacterota bacterium
GGAAACCGGAGAATGCGATCAGCCCAGACTTCCACCGCGCGCAGAATCGGTTCATAAACCGGAGTTTCGACAATCGCCGTTCCGCCCTCAGCCAATGCCGCGCCCGCAATCAGAAAATTGCACTGGCTGGCTCCCTGCGCGATCAGCACATTCTCCGGCTGCGCACCGTAGAGAGCCGCTATCGTTTCCTTTAGGCCGCTATGTCCCCATTCGTTGTGGCCGAACAGATCCGGCATGAATGGAAAGCCGGGCAGCAATGACAAATCCGTGATGGACGGTATGCCACTCCGCGCCAAATTGTATTTTCCGCCAACATAGCCCGACTTCGCCCACTCCATTAGCGGAGATGGCCGCCATTTCCGGTATCGTATCTCCGTTTCTTTCAATCCGCCGCCTCGTCCTTTTTCTTTGTGGCGATCACGTAAAAAGCATGAAAAGTTTCATACACGTAAGATTCGGTCATGCTTTCCGTCCGCCGGCGAATGGGCTTCAGCAAAATAACGAACAAAACCAGCAGAACAATTCCTACGACCAAATGCAGTTCCTCGTAATCCAAAAAAGCCGTAACGGGTACTATTATATTCAACAGCGGTAAAATGTACAGTACAAGATGTTTAAGAACCACAAGCCCGCTGAATCCGATACCAAGCCATGCGGCTTCCAGCATGCCCCGGTATAGACCGCTGAGCGCTCCCAAACGTTCCCGCCCTTGCGCCGCGGTTTCACCCAAGATGGCGTTATCGCAAAGATCGAAAACCTCATCAGTCTCCAGCGGCAAGTTAAATCTCTCGCGAACTTTTTGCGATAGTTTATCGCGGAATTCCTGAGTAAACGTGTCCGGACTCGCGTTTTTTACGGCCACTACCGTATTCTTCGCAAGCGAGTTCATGCGTTTTCCCAACACTATGCCGCCGAACAAATCTAAAACATGACCGACAACGTAACTGGCTAATAAAAAGAGAATGGATGTTCCTAAATCCGCATCGAATGTCCCGAAATGGATTCCCACGAAGCCATTCAGAAACCAGATGATGATAGCCAGCGCCACGGCTCCGGGAACCACGTACCGCATAATATCCCGAAAAGACAACGATAAATCTTCAGCCTTCATCTTCCCTTCCCTGCTATTTCTCCAATACCACTGATTTCACTTGAAAACTGTTCGTCGTTTCCAATCGCACAAAGTAAACACCGGACGGCTGCGGTCCCGCATTCCATATCAGCCTGTGTGTTCCCGCCGCGGACCGGCCGTTATGCAGTTCACATTGTTCCCGTCCCAAGACATCGAATATGCTTAACCGAATGGATTCCGCGCGCGGAAGACTAAAGGTGATCGTCGCGCTCGCATTGAACGGATTAGGATACACCGCCGCCAGTGAAAAATCATTCCTGACAAATCCCAGTTCCGGCACTTGCAGTTCCGTCGTTCCGTAATCCACGATGGCGCGAATGAAAAAATCCACGCCGCCCCAGCCGTCGCGCATGCGCACAAACCGTCCTTGATAATACTCACTGGCATTAGTGGTCTGCGGGCTGCCGTTATCCGCCAGAATTGCTAAAGAATCATCCGCGCTGTTCAGAATGGCGCTGTAGCCGATGTGGAAATAAGTCCCGCTGTCCACCTCGATGAATGAGCTTGCGAAATTCGCAATGACGAACTGATCCGCGCCCCCTCTCCACGTCGAATCGAGTGAAAAGACAGAACTGGAAAAATCGGCGAAGCTCAGAGTGTCGGTCAGCCAGGGAGAATCCGCCATGGGCAGCGTGTCGGCATCCGACGGCCACACTCTGACAAGCATAGCGGGATCGCCCGTCGTCCACACTGAGAAATTCCGCGTCGGAATCGCGAACATTGCACCCACGATATGAAGACGGCGCGATGCCCGGAAACGCATATTCCGCCAATCGTCGCCATAAGCATCGGGAAATCGAAAAGCAATCGCGGGTGAATTATTATCCAACCGCAAAGTGTCCATTAGTTCATCTAAACGGACAGCGCTATAGCCTCGTTCCTCAATCGCACTCCCATCTCCCGGCTCGAATTGCGCCGCGGCAGTCTGACAGAGGAGAACAATGATTAGACAAGTAGTATATGCTATCAGTCGAATCAAGGGGTTATACTCGGGTTTAGGTTCAATCAGTAAAGTTAAGCTTCTGACCCAACAAAATCAAGTCAAAACCTACGTTTGGGCAGTTGGCTAAGCTTCAATTTATTGCACACATGCTCATCGAATTGCCCAAGGTCGGGAGTTGCTACACGCCCATAGGACCATGCTCTTTTGAATTTCTGCTTTTTTTGCACTTTCTTATATTCAGTCCAAGGCCCCGGCATGCACTTTAACACTTTCTACAACAAACCCTTAACTTTCAGAGTAAATAAATATAGCACCTGTTTTACCCCTTGACATTACACAGTCAAAGCCTTATCTTTAATCTTTACAAGCAAAAACCATACCCTCGGGTCTTCTCTAGATCCCGCCGAAACAGATAACAGAAATCCTGCCTTGAAGCCAATAAACGATCTTCCCGCAACGGTCCGCGAACGACTCGCTCGCATTCAACTTCTACTCATGGATGTGGACGGCGTATTGACCAATGGACTTATCCGCATTAATGACCGGGGAATTGAATCCAAGACCTTTTCAACACGGGACGGCTTAGGCTTGATCTGGGTCCGGAAGTTCGGCCTGCGTACGGGCGTGATTTCCGGCCGTAATTCCACGGCAACTTTAGCGCGCTGTATTGATCTTCAAATGGATGAAGTTCATCTCGGACAACTCCACAAGCTGCCTGTTTATGAAGAAATTCTGAAACGCCTGAGCCTCGCGCGCGAAACCATTGCTTACATCGGTGATGACATCATTGATCTGCCGATTATCACAAGGGCAGGAATCTCCGCCGCCCCGCGGGATGCGCATCCCGAAGTACTGAAGCGGGTAGACATTGTTTTGGATGCTCCCGGAGGTTCCGGCGCCGTCCGGCACTTCCTCGATCTTTGGCTCCAAGCCACGAATCGCTGGGATGCCGCTCTGGAGGATATAATGAATGGCAACTTCTAACGGTTCTCAGACCCACAATTCACGAACGGAAAGCCTGGCTGTTGCCCACCGCCTCCTCCACATCGAAGCGGATGCGGTCAAGGCGCTTGAATCCCGTGTGGATGAAGCCTTTTCCCGCGCTCTCGATCTTCTGATATCGGTTACCGGGAGAGTGATCGTTACCGGGATGGGCAAGTCCGGCCATATCGGTCGCAAGATATCCGCCACTTTGGCCAGCACCGGCACTCCCTCCGCCTTCCTGCACCCGACGGAAGCCGCTCATGGAGATCTCGGCATGGTCACGCGTCAGGATGGAGTAATCGTCATTTCCAAGAGCGGCGCAACTGCGGAAATTCTCAATCTCATTCCCTATTTCAAACTGCTGAGTGTGCCGGTCATAGGCCTTTTAGGGAATTGCAGCAGCCCGATCGGCGAAAAGTGCGACACATGCCTCGACGTTTCCGTCGTTGAAGAGGGCTGCCCGCTGGACCTCGCTCCCACGGCCTCCACGACCGCCACTCTCGCGATGGGTGATGCTCTCGCCGTGGCTCTTTTAACCGAGAAAAAATTCCGTCCCGAAGATTTCGCCTTTCTCCATCCCGGCGGCGCGTTGGGACGACGGCTTAACCTGCGCGTGGAAGAGATCATGCACACGGGCGCGGAAATTCCTGCGGTTCCTCCCGGCGCTTCTATGAAGGAAGTCATTGTGGAAATGACGCGCAAGCGTCTGGGTGCGGCCTGCGTCGTGAACAATGCAGGCTGTCTCGAGGGTATCTTTACCGACGGCGATCTTCGCCGCGCCTTCGAACGCGGCGAAAATTTTTCCTCCGCCACCGCTTCGCATGTGGCGATTCGCCAACCGAAAGCCGTTGAACCGGCCACTCTCGTCACGCGCGCCATCAATATCATGGAAACGTACAATATTTTCGTTCTACCGGTCTTAGACGCGGATAAAAAGCTGGTCGGCATCGTGCATATGCACGACTTGCTTAAATCGGGAATCGGACGATGAAACCGGCGGTCGTTGCGTTGCTTGCTTGCCTGCTCTGTATCGGGTGTACGAAAATTAGTTCGCCTGCCAAGGAATCGGACAAGCAGGACTTGCCGCAGCAGGAACTCTACACGGCAACCATCACTTTCTATCAGGACGACAAGCTGAGCGGGGTTCTGCAGGCCGGACGGATTCGTAAATACGAAAAGCAATCGGTCATTCTGCTCGACAGCAGTCTGGTCATGGATTTCTACGGCACCGACGGCAAGCACACGAGCAAAGTATGGGCGGATTCCGGACGCACTGACGAAGTCCGCAAGGACATGGTGGCTATGGGCCGCGTCATCGCCCTGTCCGACAGCGGCATGATGCTCGAAACCAGCGAACTCCGCTGGGACAATCGCTCGCGGAAAATTCGCTCGGACACGCGCTGCAAATTCAGCACACCTACCGATACCATCTACGGAACCGGCTTCATCTCCGATGAGCACCTGAAAAACTGGAGTATCGAACAGCCGCAAGGCCGCACGTTCCGCGATCTTGAAAAACGCGCGCGCGACACCACGCTGGCCGCGCCGCTTCCCGACAGCGGAGTGTCGCCGTGAAACGCGCGCTACAGATTCTAAGCTGGCTGCTGCTCGTTTTCACCATCGTCTTCGCGCAGGAGTCGGAGCGCACGCCGCTGTTCTTTGACGCCAGTTCCTTTTCTTCCGTGGAAGAACGCGGCGTGATGAGACGCGAGTTGCGCGGCAACGTCCACATGATTAAAGACAGCCTGGACGTCACCTGCGATCAGGCTGTCTATTATCCGGATTCCGGCATCGTCATTTTCCGCTACAACGTCGTGTTTAAAGATCCGCATCGCACGATGTTCGCCGACGAAGTCATCTACAACGAATGGACGGAAGAAGCGTTCGCTTCCACGAAAATCCGCGTCTATCAATCCGATACGCTGTCCGTTACTTCGCGAACGGCCCGCTATTTCGAGCGCTTGAATCAGGGTTATCTTTACGACGACGTCCGCATCCACGAATTGGGCCGCCGTGTTCTGCTGATGGGACGGCTGGGTTTTACGGATCATGTCAAAGAGTACGGCCGCGTCACCGGCGAACCGGTGATGACCGAGAGGGATTCGGCGGGTCTTTTAATCACGCGGGTCAAGGGCGATACCGTCGAATATTTCGGCGATCGCAAGACCGTCCGCGTTACCGGAAAAGTCCGCATCGAACGCGACAGTCTGATTGCCACAGGCACATTTCTCGAATATCTGACCGCCGACCGTATGGCTGTATTGACCGGAGAGCCGGAGGCGATCCGCGCCGACAATCATGTCGTCGGCGACACCATTCGTCTCTATTTCGAAAAGGATGAAAAGCTTTCCCGTGTGGAAGTCGCGGGAAATGCCGTGGCCACCAGTCCGGCGGACAGCGGTTTCGCGGAGCCGAAGAATCGCATGGAAGGAAAACTCATGACCATGTGGGTGGACAGCGGCGCGATTTCCAGCGTGCTGGTCGAGAATTCCGCCATCGCCACCTATTTTGTCCGCGATAAAAACGAGAAACGCGGCATGAACGTGACATCCGGCGACCGCTTGCGGGTCTTTTTCGATGGCCGGAAAATTTCCCGTATCCGCGTGGAAGGCGGCACCGAAGGCACGTACACTCCGCAACGACTGGTTTCCACGCCTGAACCAAAAACAACACCCCGTTAAACTCATATCGAGATTTCGCGTGAGCGCCAAGAAAATTCACAAACCGCCTCTGGGCAAGACTTCGACAACGGCACCCGCCGTTTCGAAGTCCGGATTGAAGCCCTGGATGCAGGACGTCATTGCGTGCGTGGTGATCTTTTTCGCCGTCCTCGTGATGTTCAATCAGATCGCTCTTAACGGTAAATACTTTTCACGCGGCGACGATACCGAATCCTCCGCCGCCATGAATGAATTCGCGCGCAAGGAATCCGTCGCCCGCGAATATCCCATGTGGTGCCCGTATATTCTCGGCGGCTTCCCGTCGCTTGCGGCGGGCGCGTACTCCAACTACGAACACATGGGCATGCCCTATGCCCTCGCCAACCGCTATCTGTCGCCCCGCTACTGGGCCGACTTTATTTCCATTCGCTTTTTATTTTTTGACGGAATGAATCCCGCCGCGGATTCCGCCCGCTGGTATCTCTCCATCTTCCTCTACGGCGGATTACTGATGTATTTACTGATGCGCCGCTTGGGATTCGGAGTGCTGATCGGCCTCCTCGGCGCGCTGCTCATGGCCCTCAATCCGTATTTGGTTTCGCTGGCGACGGCGGCGCACGGCGGAAAAATGCTGACGTTCGTTTACATGCCGTTGATTTTGCTGGCCACCTGGAATGTTATTGAAAAACGGCGGCTCTTCGATTTTTCCGTTCTGGCGTTGGCCATGGGCTGGCAAATTGCCGTCGGCGGCCACGCAGGTGATCTTTTACAGCTTCGTAATGATCGGAATTCTCTATATCGTCTGGGCCGTCATGGAGCTCCGCGAGAAAGCCTCTCTGAAGGTGCTTGTTCCAGCCGGCTATATTGCAGGGGCGATAATTCTCGGTCTGGGGGTCGGTGCGCTTTGGTATATACCTCTGGCCAAATATGTTTCCTTCTCCATTCGCGGTGTGGGCCCCGCTATCGCCGCCGCGGGAGCCTCCACCGGCTATTCGCTTGCCGATGCCACCAACTGGTCTTTGGCTCCGCGTGAACTGCTGACGTTCATCGTACCGTCGTGGTTCGGTTTGCAGTCTCCCTATTATTGGGGGGATATGCCGTTCACTTCGTCAAGCTTCTATTTCGGCGTCGTGCCGCTGCTGTTCGCCGTTCTGGCGTTCTGGGGCAAGAAAGATCGTTTATTCTGGGGATTGACGGCTCTTTCAATCTTCTCGATTCTACTTTCTTTCGGCAAGCATTTTGAAATGTTCTACGGTTTCTTCTTTAATGTCCTGCCGTTCTTCAATAAGTTCCGGACTCCATCGCTGATTCTACTGCTCGTCGTACTGGCCGGAATGGTCTTCGCCGGCTACGGCCTTCGTTTTGTTTTATCTCTACCCTCCGATCAAAAATGGCGCAAAGCCTTTCTGGTCGGTGCGATTGTCTGTGCTGCTCTTCTCTTGATCTTTCTGGTGGCCGGAGAAGCCTTCAGCGGCCTCTTCGGATCTTTCAGCAAACCGGGCGAGGCGCAGCAATACGAACCCCAGCAGCTTAATCAGCTCCACAGTATCCGCTTTAAAATGCTTCGCGATGATCTGGTGCTCGCGATGTTGTGGCTGGCAATCGCTTTTACAGCCTGCTGGCTGAAAATATCCGGCAAGATCAAAGCGAACGCCTTTTTAGCGATCATTCTGCTGATTACTCTGGTGGACATCTGGCGATTTTCCGGGCATTTTTACGAACCGAAAGCCAAAGGTGAAACTCTGCAGCGGCTGCAGCCGAACCGCATCGTGGAAACTCTGCAGCAGGATAAAAGCGTTTATCGCGTTTTTCCCTTGGGCCGCTTGATGCAGGATAACCGCTGGGCGGCCTGGGAAACGGCCTCACTGGGCGGCTATCACGGCGCGAAAATGCGGAGCTATCAGGATCTGCTCGACAACGTTTTCTTCAACGGGCCGGATCGCCGCATTCCGCTGAATATCCCCTTCCTCTCGGCCATGAACTGTAAATACTTCGTGGCGGAAGGCCAACTCCCGGCCAATCTTGGATTTGAAATGGTCACGCAGGATCCGGCGGAGAAACTCGTCCTCTATAAAAATCCGCGCGCTATGGAACGGGTCTATTTCGCGGATTCCGTTTTGGTGATTCAGGATCGCGTTGAAACGGTACGCAAAATTATGGATCCCGCTTTCCTCTATAACTATATGGCCGTATCGGACAAGCCGCTGCCCGGCCCGGTTGTCATCAATAACAACCGTGAA
>RPQS01000151.1 GCA_003818605.1 Candidatus Zhuqueibacterota bacterium
ATGCATAATCCGAATACATCGTGAGAACGTAGGTACCGTTCGACGCCGGCGTCGTGAGGTTCGTTCCGAACGTGTGATCTTCGTAAGCCATCGGATTTAACGAAGCGGTATTTTCCGTGACGACCGCGCCGCCGTTAAACGTATAGCTGACCGGCGTGAGGTCGGCATTCTGGCCGACGTTCTGAATGCGGCCGGCAACCGGCAGCGAAGCACTCTGGTTGTACGGTCCGCCAATCGGGCCGAGAATCTGAATGTTCGCGAAATCATAATCCGGGTTCTGTTCCACGCGAACGCTGTCCAAATAGCAGCCGCCGCTGGACGTGCGTGTATAGCTGTGGAAACCAATATAATATGTGCCCGTGCTTGAAACCGAGAAGTTGGCATTCTTCTTTGTCCAGACGTTGGTCTTGAAGCTATCCCAGGCCATCACGGACTGGGTCATAGCCGAGGACAGATTCTGAGTGCCAATCTTCACTTCGAGAGATTCGGGGTAGGTGGTCGAGTACGACTTGCGGTAGAACTGCAAACCGTAGGAGACACCCGCGGTCAGCGGAAGACCCGGCGTGAACAGCCAGTCGTCGTTGCCCGCTACAGTGGAAGAACTCTTATAAGCGCAATAACCGCCGCTGAACGGACTGGTCGTTGCGTTTACCCACGGATACATATCGTTGTTCGAGTTCTCGATAGACCAGAAATCGGGCAGAACATGAGCATAACCCGTGCTGGGCGGGGTTGTCTCGAAACCGTTCGCATACGGCAGAGTCGCATCCGACGTGTTCTGCAGGTGCCACGCGAGTTTGAAAGCCCCGCAAGTTAAAGCCGAGCCATAGTAGCTGACCGTGAAATAAATGGTCTGCGTACTTCCCGTGTGGTTGACAAAACGAAGCTTCTTCTCATCCGGAGTATCTTGGCAGTCAATGACGTTCGTTCCCGGACAAGCGCCGTTCCAGCGCAAGCTGTGACGGCTGTCGAAGGCGTTGGACGATTGCCAGATTTCACCTTGCTGGCCGTCCGCAACATCCATCTTGAACACCATGTCGGAACCGGCGTTGGAACCGGCGGTTCCGCACGGCTGGCCGGGATTATTGCTGCCCGCGCCGCAGTTGTTGTACGAAGCGCTATCCGGCGTACCGGCAACAGCATTAATCGTGATCGCGGATTGGCAGGCGCCGCCGGAGAAGACGCGAACGGTTACGCGAAGCGTGTCGTCCGTACGATCTGCATCCGCGGCATGATCCGTCCACACCGTCAGGATGTAGTTTCCTGTATCGGCGGGCAGAGTAATATTCGTCGCGAAAGAGTGGACATCGGTCGCGTACTGAACCAGACTGGCGGAGGTTTCTTCCACCGTCGCGCCGCCGTTGAAGCTGTACTTCACCGGGCAGGTCTGGGTGGTCGTGCCGTAATTAATGAAAGTGGCGGTAACGGCAACCGACGCGCTTGCATTATAAGGTTCGGTATTAGGACTGGAAATAGCCGTCGTAGCGAAGTTATCGGCCGCCGTCGTGTTCGGAGTCTTGACCTGAATGCGCCAAGAGAACACGGCACCCGAGTCGCCGCCGGAGTCATCGGAAATACGCAGCGTCCAGATGCCGTTGGGATCCGTGCCGTCGTACGCCGAAAGAGCCTCTTCCGGTTTGTAGGTACCGGTGAAGGGAGCGGAACCGGCGGTAATCAGCGTCGTTGCCGCATCGGAAAAACGAGTGTGTAAATAATTTTCGGAACTCGAACCGTTGTCGTTGGACAGCAACACACGCAAGCCTGTCGGGCCTTGCAGATAGATGTGGAGGTCGCCGTCATACGTGTGCATGAGCGAGTCAATTTCGACTTCCACATCCGTTAAAGCGGTAGGTAGTCCGGACACCGTGATCGAACAGAGAGTGGTATCCGAGCTCGCGCCGCCTGATCCGGACGGCGGAATTTTCAAGGAGTCACCCGTATAAACAAAGGTGGTTCCACCGTTATCATCGAGATGCTCGGTGTTGCGTCCGCCGGTACGCGGATGAGCGGCGTCGTATTGCTCGATCAACATCTTCTGACGGCGTGTCAGGGGTTGACCGGCCTGATCAGCCTCGAAGGCTTGACGCAGTGCGGTTTCCGGATCAACCGGAGTTTCTTCCGCCTCTTCCGAAGCATAGGAAACAACCGGAGTCACATCAACCTGAGCCGCTTCAATCGGTTCGAAAACCATCGGGATAACCGGTTCTACGGTGGTCCCGGCGGGTTCCGCAACTGCTTCGTTGGCGGCCACATCAGCGGTCTTGATTACCGGATTCGAGGATTCAGTACCGGAAATGGATCCGACTGATCCTTCATCCAGCGTCGAAGCCGCACCGGCCGTGGGACGGTCTTCCTCTTTGGAATCCAGTGCAACCGGGCTGAATTCAACCGGCATGTCGCTGGTTTCGGAGGATTTGACTTCCGTCGCTTTTTCCGGAAGCGGTTTGTCCAAAGGTTTCTCATCGGCCTTCGGAGTCACAGCTTCGCCGGCCCTGTCTTCCGGCTTCGATCCGGAAATCAGATCAATCAGGTCGGCGTCGCTGAGGTCCGCAACGTACCGGGCATCATGGCCGGCTTTACGCGCCGTGATTTCGCGCGATTTGCGGAGTTCAGCAGTCATTCGATCCATGGCGTCGGTCGCCGGCTGATTTTCAGCCGGTTCCGCGCCGATTTTCTCCGCTTCAGCGGAGGATTTGCCGACTGCCTTTTCGGGGGCGGCTTTACCGTCCCGAGCCACGTCGGCCGTCATTTCCACCGCGCCATCCTTGTCGATCGGCGCTTGTTCCGTGTAAGCCGGATTGATTTCCGTCAGCAAAGGAGCTTGTGCTACTTCGCTTCTTACCGGAGCAGTTTCTTGTTTCGCAACCGCTTCCTGACTTCCTTCGTTGGACGTCAGCAGCTTTGCGTGCGCTGGAGTCGCCTTGCCGGATGTCGCGGAGTCGGGTAAAAGCGTGGTCTTTCCGGCGGACGTCGCCAGGACCAATACGCCAGCACTACAACACAACAACACCAGACATGCATACCAAAGCGTTCGCTTCATCATCTTGCGTTCTCTCCTCTTTGGTGTGAACCGGAACACAGCCAATCAGATATGATTAACAGCTCAGATTAGTTCGTAGAAAGGGACTCCGCCTGCTTAGGGCATACCTCACCCTATAGCAAGATATAGCAGCGAGTAAATATAGGGTTGAAGTGTTGGTTTGTCAATGATTGCCTCCTAACTTGAGCATTATTTCACTCTTTCGGATTCTCTGCTATCTACCTCTTTCTGAACAGTGGTTTAAAATACACACTCTGACCCCGCACTCTATAATTGATTATCCGTAATTACATTTTTTACAAGCCTCCATTGAAAAAATGGAATAGACCCGTGTGAAATGTTTTTCGCATTTCCTCTGTTTGGAAAGAGGCATTTTTGCGGAACTGGTGAACAGCACCTCTTTGTCTACAATAAATCTGATGCGAATTCGAGACAAAGAAACGGCGCAAAGATTTTCACTTTGCGCCGTTTTACAAATAATCGTGTATTTGCAGTTCAATCAATTACATATTCTTCTTTTTACTGACCGATTTGATCGGGACTGTTTGATTGCCACACGCGAAATAACTTCTCCGTTAGCTCTTCGCCAAAAATACTGAGATCAAGAGCATCATCGGAAATGGTCTTCGTTACGAATTCGATATTCGCCGAATCTCCTTGTACACGGACATTTTCGCGCACTAAATCGGGAAAAGCGGAAACCACCACGACGGGAACGGCGGACTCTGCGCGAAGCTGCCGCAGCATTTCCGCACCGTCCATGCGGGGCATATCCAAATCCAACGTGATCAGATCGGGGGAGAGTTCACGCGCTTTAATCAAACCTTCCAAACCATCGGCGGCGTGGCCGGCCACGGTAAAGCAGCCGGTTTGTTCGAGCAGCAAATGAATAACGCGCCGCTCGAATGCGGAATCATCCACGATCAAAACCCGCAGCGGAGACGGCAGAAGAGGGACGTGCTGAGCGTTCAATCGCCGGCCAAACGGATGAATTCGCGGGCACGCTCCATATTTTCTTCGAGTTCTTCCGTAAAACGTACCACGTCCAGATTAATGATCTCCGGATTTTGACGGGCTAAGACATCCCAGGCCGGATCGCGCGCCAATTCTTCGTTTAGTTCTGTGCGGCGGCCGGTTTCCAACAGAATCGCGGTAAAAAGATCGCCCAAACGAACGACGGCGGTCAGGACGCTGTGCTCATTGGCCAGTGCGGGCTGATGATGATAGCGAATCGCTTCCACCATGGACGGCGGCAGCGACCATTTCTCCGCCAGCCAGGCTCCGATTTCCGCATGATCCGCGCCCAACACGCGGCGTTCGGCTTCCACGGAAGTTAATTTTTCCTGCCGGGACAGGTTGACCGCCGTGATGAATTCCTTGTGAAGGTGCTGTTCCAGAACGATCTTGCCGACATCGTGAAGAAGCCCGGCCGTGAATTCAATACCATGCAGACGGAGATGAAGACGAGTGGCAATCACCCGGGAGATTTCCCCGCAGCCCGCCGAGTGTTCCCAGAACATTTTGCGGTCAAAAACGGGTGATCCATCCACCATCGGAAAGGATTTCAATACGGTAATGCACGTGACTAAATTGTTCAGTTCGCGCATTCCCAGAACCACCAAAGCCATATTCAGCGATTCGATCCGGCGCGGCATGCCGTAAAAAGCGCTATTGGCCACCCGCAGAATCTTAGCCGTCAGCGGTGGATCGTTGCGGATAATGCGAACGATTTCCGACATTCCGGTAAACGGATTGGCGGCCAGACGGCTGACCTGTAAAGCAATCATCGGCAGCGTCGGCAAATCTCCCGCAGCGATAATTTTATCTTTGATTTCCTGCAAGCGGCGGGGATCGGCAGAAACCAACACCTCTTCGGTCGGTTTTTGCGCGGATACCGGTGTGGGGGGAATGGCCACAGAAGCTCTATGGAATTGCATCGTTCACCAAGCGGCTGATATCGGGTAGAAACATAGACTGGCCGTTATGGCTTGCAACCGCCACAACATAATCGTGAACCGGGGATTTGCGGTGTTCATCCGGATCTTGCAGATTCTGCGGCGTCAACCGCAGCACCTCAATCACACGGTCAACTTCCAGACCCACCGGGCCAGAGCTGTTGTTGACCATGAGAATCCACCGCGTACCGGACTCCTTTGCCGGATCCGCCATCCCCGCAAAACGGCGCAAGTTGACGACCGGAATGCGGCGTCCGGCCAACTGAACGTCTCCTTCAATAAAAGAGGGAGCGTCGGGATTGGGAATAATCGGCAAACCGTGATAGATACCGTGCACGTCTGCCACTTCCACTCCATAATCGTCTTCGCCTAATTTAAACGATACGAATAGGAGGTCGCGGTTTCCTTTGCCGACGGCGCTGCGCGCCTTAAAGGCCGTGATGGACATGATAACGTCCTTATTCGACGGCAACGGGGGCTTTTTGCTTCTTTTCCAGTCCTGATAACAGACGATGCGCGATCCGGTTCGGAGTGGACTTGCCGTTCTCCCACCGGTTCACGGTCGAGAACGTAACCCCAATTAAATGGGCAAAGTCTTCCTGGGTCATTTGCAATCGCTGTCGCAGGGTGCGGATCCGGTCAGGATCCATTCTCTGTTGTTCCAACGGTTAACCTCTCTGACTACACTTTTCGGTTCGGTTTCCTATGAGGAATTGCAATACTCGTGCCCTTGCCCTTGCTATATCAGGTTCCCGTCGGTTTATCAAGGCTAAATCTACGAACAATGGGCTAATAGGTGATTGGACGGGTCGAACAAATGCCGTTAGAATCCGCTTAAATTGGATAAGGCATATGCTGAGGATTGCAGGGGATGTTGAAATCAATTGCCAATAGGCTGATTTCAACAAATACGTGGAGCAGTTGCACCGCCATGTGGGAAGGTTTCCAACCCCACTTTCGTAGAATATGGAAACATCTGCATTTATAAATTTGAGAATATGCCCGCCATGCGTTGCTTTCGACAGACTATGAATGTATATTGAACTTGCATCCCTGAATAAGCAGCGGGAACCTGTGAATTGGCACATTTGTTTTTGTATATGTTCGACTTGCGGCGCGATATGGAGCGGGCTCAAGCCCGTTTTCAATTTTCGGACCGCGACATGAGCAAGGAGCCACTTGTGAAACGATGCAGTTGTTTTGTGCTCGCACTGTTGACGATTCTTTTTCTGGTCGCTACGACGGCCTGGGCAATGCCGCTTCATCCCGATTTGATGAAACGAATGAAGGAGAATCCGGCGGAATTCGCGAGATTTCAAGCGGAAGACGCAGCATTGCGTGCGCGCGGCGTCAATGTGCCTTCGGTGGAACCGGGTTTATTGAACCGCCTATCGCACCGGCTTGATGAAAATTTCAATATGATCGCGATCCTGCTGGATTTCAGCGATAAAAACTCTTCAACGGGAGCAGTATACTTCGACACACTGTTCTACGGTGCGAATACCGGCTCCGTGAATAACTACATGAATCAGGTCACCTACGGAAATCTGACTTTGGTGACTCTGAACATGCCCAGTGCATTAGGCTGGAAGCGCGCTCCTCAGACCTATGCGTATTACGTAGACGGACAAAAAGGATTCGGCGACTATCCGCAAAACGCGCAGAGAATGGCGGAAGACGCGATCACTCTGGCCAATCCATTTGTCGATTTTTCCAATTACGATAATGATGAGGACGGCTATGTAGACGCCCTGTTTATCGTTCATGCCGGACCGGGGTATGAACTTTCGGGAAATGTAAACGATATCCATTCGCACGCGTGGGTCACCAGTTATCCGATGTACGTGGACGGTGTTTACGCTTATCACTATTCCACCGAGCCGGAATACTGGATTTCTTCCGGAGACATGACCTGTGGAGTCTATTCGCACGAGATGGGACATGCCGTATTCGGTCTGCCCGATCTCTACGATTATGGCTACGATTCGGAAGGAGCGGGCGACTGGAGTCTGATGGCGGGCGGTTCATGGAATGGAACGCGGGGCAATTCCCCCTCGCATCCGGATGCCTGGTGTCGGATTCAAATGGGAGCGGTTACCGCCACCAATGTTACAGTCAACACTTTTGGAGCATCGATTCCCGCTATCGAAACTACGCCGACGATTTACCGGCTGTGGACGAACGGCGCTACCGGCAACGAATACTTCTTGGTGGAAAACCGGCGGCGGACCGGATATGATACCGGACTGCCTTCGCAGGGATTGCTGATTTGGCACATAGATGATAACCAAAGCGGCAACGATAATCAGTGGTACCCTGGGCACACCGGCAGCGGGCACTATCTGGCGGCTTTGGAGCAGGCGGACGGCGATTGGGATATGGAACGGAACGTCAACGAAGGCGATACAGGCGATCCCTATCCGGGTTCAACCACCAACAGAACGTTCGACAGCTTAAGCACTCCGGACAGTCGCAGTTACGCATCGGTCAATACATTGGTCGGCGTGCGCAACATCAGCAATTCGTTGGCCACGATGACGGCGGATTTGTATGTGAACATGGCCAGTCTGATCGTCACCTATCCGAACGGCGGGGAAACATGGTATACAAGTGAATCACGCACCATCACATGGACAGGCACCGGATTTACAGGCAACGTAAAGATTGAACTGATGCGCGGCTATCCGTCGGGAACGTGGGAAACGCTATATGCCAGCACGTCCAACGACGGTTCGCAGGCATGGACGGTATCCGGTACAGCTTCCGCGCAATCGCGTATTCGCATCAGCTCCGTTTTGAACTCAGGGATTGCCGACACTTCGAACAGCAATTTCACGATCGCGCAACCGTACATTTCAGTGACCGTTCCGGATGGCGGTGAAGAATGGCAAGTGGGAACGGAACAAATCATC
>RPQS01000152.1 GCA_003818605.1 Candidatus Zhuqueibacterota bacterium
ATGCCGTTGCCCATCGTCCCGCCGCCGATCACGGCCACAGTGCTTATGGACATGATTCCCTCACGGCTGAATGGGCCGCCACGTGGAGTCGGCGGCGCGGTATTTTGCGAAAGCGGTGCCGAGCGCTGCGGCTTCCTGTCGCAGTCCGCAGCCCACGGGCGGATCAATCGAATGAACGAACACGCGCAGCGAATCGGACGTCTGCTCGTATTCCAGCCACAAATTATCCAGCGCGACGGGATCTCCATCGGGATCCGTACAGATCGCCGCACCGCAATTGAGGCGAAGCAAGGATCCCTCGGACCCCGCCCAGTATGCATGACGATCGGCGGCCACGGCCAGATCCACGCGATACTTCAGCATCAGGCGATGCAGCCGTCTTTTTTGCCGTTGGTCCAACTGCGGTGACGCATCGCGAACGGCATTGTTCGCGCCGTCTATGCTGCCGTCATCCAGCACATCCGGCTGAAACCATGTCCAGTCATGCGCCACGGCAATCAGCGGCAGCGACGGCGAAAGGACACGCAAAGCCGCGAGCGTGGAATCTACCCAGTCTATTTGATCGGAGCGGAAGCACCAGCGATCCGTGCGATAGAGCATGAGTAGCGCGACATCGCGATGCGATCCGGAACCGATCAGCAACAGATAATCCCCGTAGGGAGACATGGGCAAAGGCTTGCCGATTTCAGTAAAAGGCTGTCCGCGCATGCGCATTTCTTCCAGCACGAACGCATCGTAAAGCTTCACGCCGAGTTCGTTCGTCCCCTCGAAAATATTGCGATGTCCGTGCGCCGTATCGGCGGCCGCGGCGGACTGCGGATCCACGAAAAACTGCTCATCGTGGCCGCCGGGCGTAGTGATAATCACCGGACCCGGAGTGGCTGGCCACAATTCAAGCGGATTGCGCGTCGTGGCAAAAACGGCGCGGTAATCATTAAAGACGGCTTCGGGCGTGCCTTTGTATCCGTAATCGTGCTTCAGTATATCCCCAGCAATCACAAACAACCGGGGATCACGTTTAAACGCCGCTTTGAGAACAGCACGATGAACGGGATTCGAGCCGCGATTGTCCCCGTAGATACAGATCCGCAGAGGCGCTTCGGCGCTCGCCACAGATCCCACCAACACACATGCGATCAGCAGCACCCAAGAAAAACGAGTCAGAGAACCTCCACGGCCAGGGCCGTGGCTTCGCCGCCGCCGTTGCAGAGACTGGCCACGCCTTTTTTGCCGCCCGTTTCATGAAGCACGTTCAGCAAAGTGACCAGAATACGGCAGCCGCTCGCGCCAATCGGATGGCCGAGCGCTACGGCGCCGCCGAAAACATTCACGCGCTTCACATCAATTCCCAGTAGATTGACATTCACAATTCCCACGACCGCAAACGCTTCATTCAATTCCCACGCATCCACGTCGCTCTTTTTCCAATCCAGCCGCTTCAAGAGCTTTTCAATCGCAAAGGCCGGAGCCGTGGTGAACCATTCCGGCTCTTGACTGTGTGTGGAATATCCGGCAATACGGGCCAAGGGCTTCAGGTTGCGTCGCTTGGCATTTTCATAGGACATCACGGTCACCGCAGCCGCTCCGTCGTTGATCTTGGAAGCGTTGGCGGCAGTGATGGTGCCGTCTTTTTCGAAGGCGGGGCGCAGCGTGGAAAGTTTAGTGAAATCCACGCGCGAGGGTTCTTCATCGAGACTCACCGTCGTTTCACCCTTGCGGGTCTTGATGACGACGGGAACGATTTCCTTCGCGAACCTGCCGTTCTTCTGCGATTCCACGGCGCGGCGATAGGATTCGGCGGCGAATTCATCCTGAGCGGCGCGATCAATTTTATGTTCGCGCGCGCAGAGTTCACCGCAGCTTCCCATGTGCTGATTCTTGTACGGATCCCACAAACCGTCGCGCACAATCCCGTCAATGAGCGTGCCGTCTCCGAGCCGGTAGCCGCGGCGGGCGCCGTCGAGATAATACGGAGCCTGCGACATATTTTCCATGCCGCCCGCAATCACGGTTTTCGCATCTCCCAACAGAATGGATTGCGCGGCGCACATCACGGCTTTCAATCCGGAAGAACACACTTTATTGACGGTCCACGCGGAAACGGAAGTCGGTACACCGGCATAGATAGCCGCCTGCCGCGCAGGAGCCTGCCCGGCATTCCCTTGCAGAACCATCCCCAGGATAACATCTTCCACGTCGCCCGGTTCGAGGTGCGAACGGGACAAGTTTTCCTTAATGACGTGCGCGCCCAAATAGACCGCGGAGACATCGGCCAGCGCGCAATTGAACGAACCGATAGGCGTGCGCGCCGCCGAAGTGATGACCGGAGTATTGGGATTCATGGGACCACCCTTCCGATAATGGCCGGAACGCGAACAGAACGGAATCAGACTTCTGCGCTCTGCAGCGTATAGGAATCTCCCGCGCGAGCCGTTAAGTATCCCGCGCGAAGCCGGGGAGCATGAACAAACAACAGCAAATCGCGGCGGCGAAAAGCCTCTTCGAGAACCGCCGCCTTAGCCGCGCGAATTTCATCTATATTGAAATCGTAGGACAACACGCAATCCACAGGAAGCTGCGTGGATGTGGGCACCAGATCGGACAGATATATCGCGCGCTGCCCCCGGCTCTCGATGAGAACAATCTGATGACCTTGACTGTGCCCGCCGGTGCGTCGAACCGTGAAACCGGGAAGGATTTCGGAATCGTCTTCCACCGTCTTCAGACAATTGGCCTGCACAAGCGGTTCGAAATCATCCGCATTATAGCTATCATCTCCCGCCAAAACGGCGGCACGCGCCGCAAGCAGTTCCGCTTTCTGAACAAAATAGTGCGCCGTTGTAAAGGCCGGAACCAGATGATCCTTCTCGAAGCGAACGGAAGCTCCCGCATGATCCCAATGCAGATGCGTAAGAATCACCGCGTTCGCGGCCTCCGGTTTCACACCCAATTCGCGCAGAGTCGGAAGAAAACGGCGCGGCCATTCCAAATGATAGCGGGAGGCGATCTCCGGCCGCGGTCTGTCGCCCGCGCCGGGATCTACGACGACCGTCCGTCCTTCTCCGCGCACAAGCAGCGAATTGAAGCCGACGCGGATGCGCGATTTGGCACGGGGTTTCACGCGATCCGAACTCTGCCGTTCGGCGCAAAGCCGCACGAAAGTATCCGCGTCATCCTCGAAATAGCCGTCGAAGATCAGATCCAGACGGAACGCTCCGATTTCGATCATGACGCTGCGCACCGGAACCGGTTCATTCACTCCTCCGTGATGTCGTCGAAAACGCTGTCGCCCGCGCCGTCAATGCGGCGGCGGCGTTTTTTCAGGTCGTCGATCAGAGAGTTGTATTCCTGCTGCGAAAGATCGTAGTCGGAAAGAACGCGATCCAGATTATTGCGAACTTTTTGGAGCTTGGGCGACAGCGGCTTTTTGCGAGGCGGAGTCTGTTCGGTCATGACACATCCTGTGCTGTTATCGCTTGTATGAGTTCATTCAGATAATCGCGACTGGCAACGGCGTCTTCGGCGGAAACTTCGAGAGTCACCGAGACGTCGTTTCCGAATCGCCCGAGAGGTTCTAAAATACTGCGGAAATTCACGATGCCCTGTCCGAGTCCAAGATGGAGATCGTCACGGCCATCGTTGTCCGAGCAATGCACGTGGCAGATGCGATCCAGAAAACGCCGCGCCCACGTCTCCGGTTCAACCCGGCCAAAGCAGGCGGCATGTCCGGTATCCAGACACATGCCTAATGAGGGTGTGGCAAAACGCTCGAAGATCTCCTCGAACAGCGACGGATCCGGTTCGTAGGTGTTTTCCATCAGTAGACGGACGTCGGTTTCGCGCGCATAAATGAGAAGATCATCCAAACCGCGCGAAAATTGATCGAGCCAGCGCGCCGCGTTCTTGGGCGGATACTGCAGCAGAAAACCCGTGTGAAACACCACGTGCGGCGAATGAAACGCGCGCGCGGCCTCCAGCGATGCGGCTAACGCTTCCAGCGTGTACGACCGGATGTGCGAATCGCGCGAACCTAAATTCAAACCGTCAAACGGTCCGTGAACGGAAACGGGGACTCCGGTTTCCGCCGCGAGATCCGCGAGCTCCAGCAGATTTTCCCAGCGCAATTGCGGCCAGATGTCTTCGGTACTCTCGAACAGAATTTCCACACCCAAACCAAGGTCGGCGATTTGGGTGAGAACCGACGGGACGCGGACCGAATCGCAGTAAATGTAACGGGATTCAAACAAGAGACTCAATCCTTACAAACGAAGCGATGATTCATCGCGTGGCGCGTGGCGAGGCGCGCTGTAAAAGTGCGGCTTGGAGCATTTCCGGATGATCGCTGCCGATCAAATACTTGGTGTCATCCACGGAAATTTCAACACCGCGGCCAAAACGCGCACAATACAACCAACTTCCCCGCCAAAAATGAATGCCGACTCCGGCTCCGAACGAAATGCGCTGCACGCCGCCCACGGTCAATTGATCCAGAGGAATGCGTTTCTTATAGAAAGGAAAACCGAAAATAAACTCGGTGGCCGTGACCTTCGAGCGCAGTTCGCTAAACCCCCAAAAAATGAGCGCAGAAAGAAATGCCATGCCGATCAGCATTACGGAATGCAGCGGAGTCTCGTGCACATCCCACGCTCCCCACAGCAGGATCGCGAATATGATCAACACAAATAATGGACGCAAGAAAAAGGATTGCTTCTCTTCGTAAAGAGGAGTATCCATTTCGGTCAACGTCCCGGTGTGGCAAAGCGCGACACGGCATCGGAGCCGCCGCCGGTGTAGGTCAGAACTTTGTCTCCATAACCGAGACGCAGAATACCCAGAGGCGGAAGCGAATCTACACGGTAGTAAACCACGTCCACGCCGTCCGCGCCGACACCGCGGAATTTTTCAGCATGATAGGAGCCGGAATATAAATTGACGTCTTCAGCGCCGTCGCTCATCGGACGGTCGAGACTGTCCTGATCCACGGAATTGGCGGGAAGGTTAAACGAAATGCTCTTCACAATGTCGCGATTGACGCGATAGAATGCGCGATGAATTTGATTGATGCGCGGCGCCGACGGCACGGTCAGATCGAATTCCACCAAAAAAGGCTCGTCATCCACGGTTTGATACGACGCTTGAATCCATTCGGCGGGCTTGCCGTTCACACCGCTCGTCCCGAGATAGGCAACTGTGATTCGGGCTTCCACCGGGCCGTATGCGCCGCGGCCTTCACTCCAGGACGTGATCTGATATTGCGAAAAAGCCCCGATTTCGGTCATGTTGAAGGCGGATCGGAAAAGCAAACGGCGAACCCACGTGACAGCCTGCTCCACAACCGCTTTTTCATTGATGATGGGATTTTCCGGAGCAATGTTTTCCTGCTCCTGATCAGCATCCTCCACGGACTGCGGAGCGGCTTTGGTGCTGTCGGTGGAATCGGCAACGGCGGTTCCGATGGTGTCGTACGGTAAAATGTATTGCGCGTGCGCCGCCGGCGACAGGATTAAAACCAGAAACAAACACGGCAGAACAATCAACAGCGATTTGTGAGGCATGATTGAATACTCTTTGACGCTACCACAGGGATTGAACGCGGCCGCCGTCAATACAGAACGTCTGACCGGTGATATACGAAGCCCGCGGCGAAAGCAGAAACGCGCAAAGAGCGGGAAACTCGGAAATGTCTCCGAGGCGTTTCATGGGAATCTCCTCGGCGGAACGGGAACGCACTTCATCCAAAGACTGCCCGGTACGGGCGGCCAAAGCGGTGTCCAGTTCCTGCGTGCGCTCGGTTAGTATGCGGCCGGGAGCCACCGCGTTGACGCGAACGTTTTTTGCGGCGACCTCATTAGCCAGATACCGCAAATAACCGACTACGGCAGGCCGCAGCGCGTTGGACGTGGTCAGGTTTTCGATAGGCTGCTTGACCGTTGTCGAAGTAATTGCAAGCACGGAACCGCCGCCCAGTTCGATCATACTCGGAACGATCAAACGGCACAAACGCACGACGGACATGAACACGGAATCGAAGGCCAACTGCCACTTTTCATCCGTGACTTCGAGCGGCGGACCCGCGGGCGGACCGCCGCAGTTCGTCAGAAAACCGTCAATCCGCCCGAACGCATTAAACGTCTCGCGCACCAGTTCATCAATGTCGGCGGGATTGCGGAGATCGGCAACGGTGGTTTGAAAATTCTCGAGCTTTTCCGCCCACAGCCGCTCGGCGGCATCGGCCAAGCGAGCGGCGTTCGAACTGGACAGCATCACGCACGCGCCTTCCCGCAGCAGTTCGCGCGCAACACTGAAGCCGAGTCCCTTGGACGCGGCAATCACTAAATAATTTCGCCCGGAAAGTTCGAGATTCAAAACGTCGCCTTGCCCGTGATCTTGATGAGTATTTCGCTCACGCTGTCAGGCCAAACCGTCACGGCTCCTTGCACTCCTTTGCCGTCGAAGCCGTTATAGTACCAGCCGCCCTCATTGTCCACGAAAATGCTGTAGTTTCCCGGCAGTGCCGGAATAAAGAATAGACCTGTTGAATCCGTCACCGCTTCGGCAATCAGCGGCGTGCGAATGGAGTCTTTCTGCACTCCGGCCGTTCCCTCGTTCATGCGTACGGGTTCATGCAGCCGCACGCGGCGGTTGATTCCCGGAGTAATTTGCCCGCGTGTTTTAGAAGGTTCGACCATCGGCATGAAGTTGCCTTGCCAGACTTCCACCCTGCCGCGAACGCCGGTTTTAATTTCTGTCGCCGTCGCAGGTGCGTTCGCTTTCTTATCGGGAGCTTCCTTGCGTCCCATCGCGAGCGCGGCCACGGTGAAAGAGAGCACAAACAGGAGCGGAATCAGGCGGCCGAACGTCAGCAGACTACCGCAGGTCTTTGATCCGCAATTGCACCGTCTTGCGGCCATTGTATTCGTTTTCCTCCACGGCATAAACCATCTCCAGCGGACGACTGTGATTGGCAACCCGGTCGAGATAATACCCAAGGTTGAAGCCGATGGCTTCAAAACTCGCTCCAGCTTGTCCGGCGCGGAATTTCAAGTGATTCGAACCGACGATGCGCGGCACGTCCAGGACTTCCAAACCGCGCGTGAAGAAATTCGGCCGGTTGTTTTTGGGACCGAACGGCGCAAACCGTTTGAGAGAAGCCACGACTTCCGGCGTGATTTCATCGAGAGAGATCTCGCTTTCGATTTTGATTTTCGGAACGAGATCCTCTTCGGGAATCATTTCGCGGCAGGTTTTTTCAAACCGTTCGCGGAACGCGGGAATATTTTCGGCCAGAATCGTCAGACCGGCGGCGTACTTGTGCCCGCCGAACTGCAGCAGCAGATCGGAACAGGATTTGAGCGCCTGATAGATGTCGAACTTGGCGATCGCGCGCGCGGAACCCTTGCCCTGCCCGTTCTCGATGGTGATCATCACGGTCGGGCGGTAATAGCGCTCGATCAGCCGCGAGGCCACGATGCCGATGACGCCCGGATGCCAGCCTTCGCGCGACAGCACGATGGAGCGCGCATCAAAAGGATTCATCGTGTGCTCGATTTCGGACACAGCCTCTTCGAGCGTGGTATTGTCAATGTCTTTGCGGCGGCGGTTCTCGTCTTCGAGAACGCCCGCCACTTCGCGCGAGAAAGAGCGGTCGCGTGTAGTCAGCAGTTTCACCGCGCGGAGCGCGCTGCCCAGCCGGCCTACCGCATTAATGCGCGGCGCCAGACCGAATACGATGTCTCCGACTTCGATTTTACCCGCCTTGATGCAGGCGGTTTCGATCAGCGAGGCCAAACC
>RPQS01000153.1 GCA_003818605.1 Candidatus Zhuqueibacterota bacterium
GCTGACGTGAAGGGGTTGGGAAATACTGTCTGCGGAACCGGGGTTTACGCTCTATTGCCCGGCAGTGGAACGCGGCGCGCTGGTAACGTTCAATGTGGAAGGCATTCATCCGCACGATTTGGCCGGTCTTTTAGACCGCGAAGGCATCGCGATTCGAGCGGGACATCACTGCGCGCAGCCTTTAATGCGTTGGCTGGGAGTGCAATCCACGGCGCGCGCGAGTTTTTATCTGTATAACACGCCGGAAGAGATTGATGCTCTCATAGAGGGCATCCGCACGGCGAAAAAGGTGCTGCAAGTTGTTTGACCTATACAGTGAAATACTGCTCGATCATTATCGTTTGCCGCGCAATAAGGGACGATTGGAGCATCCGACGATCACTGTGGAAGGAGTCAATCCTCTCTGCGGAGACGAGTTGACGTTCGATTTGGAATTCGACGGTGATCGCTTGAAAAAAGTAGCCTTCACGGGCAAAGGCTGCGCGATTTCGATGGCATCCGCTTCCATGCTGACGGAGATTTTGCAGGGTAAAACGACGGCGGAAGTGGAAGTATGGATCGCAAATTTCCGGGAATTTATTCGCGAGGGGCATGCCCCGCAAGGTGTGGACATGGGGGACATGACGGCCCTTTCGGGAATTTCCAAGCTCCCGGTACGGGTAAAATGCGCAACCTTGCCGTGGACGACGATCGAGGAGGGCTTGCACCGCTATCTGGGGAAATAGTTTTTACCGGGAGGAGAGCAAGGGCTGTACTTCGCAAGGGGGACAGCCCTATTTATATTTTTTAAGTAAGAGTCTAAATATGTGAAATTTATAATACAAATACAGCGCAAACAGGTATTTGTAACTCTTGCGCATTGCCATAGAAATCTCTATATTAAGCTTTCTTAACCGGCAGGAGTAAACAGAGAATCCGTGGTTTGAAACTGGAAACAAATCCGGTCAGACTGATTTTACATGGCGCGAAGTTTGCAAAAAATCAATATGATTTGGCATCGAATACATTCCAAGCGAGATGAAGTGCATGAGCGTTTTTAAACGAGTTTGTCTGGTTGGATTTGATCGAATCATCGGCAGCCTGGCTTTAGGACTGCGGCGCGCAGGCTATCGCGGCGCAATAATCGGAGTCGCGGATCCGTACATTATAGATCGCTGCTGGAAATTGGGTTTGATCAGCGACGGCAGTCAGAAGTTGGAGGAAGCCGTTGTCGGAGCGGATCTGATTATGGTTTCTTCGCGCACCGGACACGGCGGACGAGTTCTGCCGGTGGTGCTGGAAGCGGCTGATGAGAATGCCACGATTTCGGAAATGACCCGCGTCAAGCGTGACGTGAACCGCGTATTCGAAGAATCCGCGCGGAGCGACGTGCATTACGTGGGTTTTCGTTTGTTGGGCGATATCGAAGACGAAGAGGACTATGCGAAGGCGGACAAGTTTTTCTTCGAGCGCAAGACGGTGATTTTGACGCCGCGCGGCAAACAGGATCTGGACGCTTTTTCCAAAATGCAGGCTGCGATGAGGGGAATGGGAGCCGACGTTGTGGCGATGAGTCCGCAGGCGCACGACCGGATTTTAGCGCAGGTGGCGCAAGTGCCGAAGGCGGCAATTGTGGCGATTCTTCAGCGCATATTTGAGGGCGGCGAGGACATTAAAATCACTCCGGAAATGCTGGGCAAATGGCTGGTGCAGGAGGTCCGGGATTTAGCCCATGCGCAGCAAGCGGGCTGGGCGGACGATGTGACGGCCAACGCAGACTTGGTAAAAGACGGAATTGACGATTTAATCGCGCGGCTGCAAAAGATCAAAGGGGAGATCGCGACGGGAACGCTGGGGGCGACAGTCAAAGATGTGCTGAATCGTTCCGGCGAAGTGATTGTTCAAGCGCAAAAGGCGAGTATTCCCGAGTTGGTTCTGAATGCGGGCGGCGATTTGAAAATCGTGGAGAAGGCTTCCGAGATTCTGGCGAAGGCGCGTATTCCCATCGGTGAACTGCAAAAATTGGAGCGGGGTGAACCGGGTTCATTCCGGATCACCGTGAATACGGATGAAGACCGCGACCGCGCAGTAAATTTGCTGCGAAGCGCAGGGATTGAGGCGGCGACGTTGTAAGAAAAAGCTGAAACGCTGAAAGCGGAAAGCTGAAATATGATACCCCCCTTTTGTTCCCCCCATGGAATGGAGGGAGAAATAATTCAGATGGTTCTATGGCAGAGAACGTATCCGAATCCTTAGACACTTTAACACTGACCAGTCCGCTGGAACTCATGGGAAGCGAGTTCGAACGGGTAGCGATTGTTGGAGTGGGATTGATCGGCGGATCCATCGGACTGCGGATGAAGTCCATGGATCATGCGGGCATTATTGTCGGACACGATAAGCCGGACGTGCTGAACGAAGCTCTGGAGCGGGGAGCGATTGATCGGGGAGTGGGCGATCTTTCCGAAGCCGTGGCCGATATGGATTTGATTGTATTGGCTACTCCGGTGGATGAGACTCTGAAACTGCTGCCGACCGTGCTGCGCATGGCGAAGAGCGGATGTCTGGTGACGGATACGGCCGCCGCGAAAAAGGAAATATTTTTCACAGCGCAAAACGTAAAGGATGCGCGCGCGCAATACATTGGCGGACATCCGTTGGCGGGCAGCGACCGGCAGGGAATAGCGAATGCGGATGCGGCCTTGTTTGATTGCGCTTATTGGCTGCTCACACCCGGCGTAAATATTACTCCGGCTCAGCGGGAATCGCTGTCCTGGTGGGTGCGGCTGCTGGGCGGGTATCCGGTCATTTTAAACGCGGAACTGCACGACCGGATTATGGCTGTGACGAGTCATGTGCCATTCGTGATTGCGCTGGCTCTCTCGCTTTGGGTGGCGCGGCAGAGTGGTGAAGAACCGTTGATGTCCAAGCTGGCTACCGGAACATTCCGTACCATGACCGGTTACGCGGCCTTGCCTTTAGATGCTTGGGAAGCGGTGATTCAAGCCAATCAAGCTGATGTGGAGAAAGCGCTGAAGGAATTCGCCGGCATTTTGAAAGAATGCGCAGCGGATTTGCACAGCGGAAAACTGGCGGAGGTCTGGCAACAGGCGTATACGATGCAGCGCAAGCTGTCGCGGGAGCGGCCGGGAGACTGGGATGCCAACTGCGAATTGGTGGTGACGGCGCAGGACAGGCCGGGAACCATTGCGCAGATTGCAGGACTTTTAGCGCATCATGATATCGGAATCCGCGATATTCATGTGATTTACGTACGCGAACGAAGGGGCGGAACACTGGCGGTGGTCTTGGCATCGCGGGCGGAAGCGCGGCGGGCGATGGAGGTTCTCAATATGAATGGGTATAGTGTGAGGATGAAAGACTGAGAAGAAAGGATGAAGACGGAAGGATGAAGGATGAGGCAAACCTCAGACTTGAGACCAAAGACTTGAGACTCGAAAGGAAACTTCCCCCTTTTTGTCTCCCGCTGAAGCAGGGGGAGAGAAGAAAGACAGATGATTTTATAGAGTAGAAATGACCCTCCTGTATAGCGGGAGAGGCAGGTATGGCGAGGCTGCGGCCTCGTTTTTAATAGGGCTAATGCGAAGAGGAATGGTTCGGACCCGGCCTCCCGGCGGAAATCATGTCATTTGTGGTGTGAATTCGTATCCATTCATGATGTAGTGGTTTCCAAACAGGCGGGCGGTGAAATCTAATGGAAAGTTAACGGAAAGCTTACAGGAAACTTCGAGGATTTCGGAGTCGGAAGTCTTGCTAAGCGGTCGGAAATTGGTTATCTTTAAGGAATCTAAAAGCAATACAGTTCTCGTGTTTTCACTGCGCAACATTGGACGTAGTGTAACCCAGATGATGGAGGAATAGAACACATGAAGACGATCTGGAAGAGTTTTCTGATTTTGGGCATGATGGCCCTGATTTTCGGCGGTGCGGGAGTCGCACAGGCCGGACTGTATGATGCGCCGTATGAAATGTTATTTAACCATTGGGTGCATGCATCAACACCCGTAGACAGCCTAGAGAACTGGACAAATGTTGGAGCGAACTTCTATACGAATGTCAGTCCAACATACCAATATTTCGTTTCGCCGTATAAATCGGTGAAATTTGAGGCCTCCGGAGACTCGATTATTTCGCCGACGATAGACAATCCGGATACGGTCAAAGTCTATCTGCGATCGACAGGAACCGGCACTGCGGGTATATTCAAAGTATATGCCCAGCAGGGAAGCGGCACCATGACGTTAATCCACACCTGTACATGGGGATCGGGCAACGATCTTGCAAATGCTTATCCTTTTAAGCAGCTTGTGCTTCCCTTAGACGCGAGTTTCCGAGGCCAGGAAGATGTGCGGATTGCGTTTTCGATGCAGTATAAAGAGAGCGGCACAAATATCGCGTTAGATGACTTTTCGGTAACCGCTTATTCCGGCGGCGGTGGTGATCTGACTCCGCCTTCGATTTCGTCGGTAACGGTAATCAGCAATACGGCATTGGACGTGCTGTTCAGCGAACCGGTGGATCAGACGACGGCTGAAACCGAAGCCAACTATTGGGTGATTCCGGGCACGGTCAATCCGAATTCCGCCCTGCGCGACGTCACCAACATTGCGCTCGTCCATCTGACGTTTACTTCCGCCCTTCCCACAGGCACGGACACGCTGTATGTGAACGGCGTGCAGGACACGAGTTCGAATCATAACGCCTGCTCCAACATCTGGGCGACGTTTTCGATTTCGCAGACGGTAAGCGTGGGCGACATCCGGATCATCGAAGTGATGTATGACGATACGGCGACCGGCACGAATCCCGACTACGAATGGGTTGAGCTGCATAATACAACCGGAACCGCGATTGTTCTGGACGGCTGGTATCTGACGGATGATGATACGTATCCCGATCTATCCAGTGAAGGCGGTTGGACGATTCCGGCAGGAACGACGATTCCGGCCAACGGATATGTGGTGCTTTCGGAAGTTGCGTTGGACGAAATCACCGGCGAAATCGTGTGCACGGAAGCCGGAGCTTTCGGGTTGGGTAATTCCGGCGACAATCTCGCTCTTTATACGGCGGCGACGGGCGGGACGCTAATAGACGGTTCCATGTCCGTGTACTATCCCGATCTTTCCACGCCGGGCTATTCGATTGAAAAGTGCGACGAGGACGCGGCTTGGGACGGCAGCGCGAGCGCGTGGCACATGTCCACCAACGCCTTCGGCACTGGCCGCAGTCAATATTGCACACCGGGCGCGGCGAACACGAGCTGCAACGACCTGACCCCTCCGGCGATGGTTTCCGTAACGGTGGTCAGCAATTCGGCTCTGGACGTACTCTTCAATGAGCCGTTGGATCAAGCCACGGCGGAAGCAGAAGCGAATTACTGGGTGATGCCAGGCACAATCAATCCGAGTTCGGCGCTTTTAGACGGCGTGAATCCGGCTTTGGTGCATCTGACGTTTGCGTCCGATCTGCCGGCAGGCCGGGATACGCTGTGGGTGAACGGTGTGGAAGACACCAGCTCCAACAACAATGCCTGCGCGAATATCTACCGGTGGTTCGATATCGTCGGTGCTGACGTGACTCCGCCGACTTTGGTGAGCGTGACGTCACCCAGCGCAACTCAGTTGAACGTGCTGTTCAATGAAGCGGTGGATCTGACGACGGCGGAAACCGCGGCGAATTACTGGGTGATGCCGGGAAATATCAATCCTACCTCCGCTGTTCGCGACGTCACCAATTTGGCGCTCGTGTATCTGACATTCGCGTCGGCTCTGCCGGTTGGCACGGATACGTTGTATGTCAATGCAGTGGAAGACACGGCGGGCAATCCCTGCTCGAATATCTGGGCAACGTTTGTCGTGAATCCGCCGGTGAGCGCGGGCGACGTGGTGATAAACGAGATCATGTACGACGATTCGGCCAGCACGGATATCGAGTGGGCGGAAATTTTCAACCGCACAGACGGTGCGATTGATATCGGCGGCTGGGTGCTGGTAGACGATGCCGTCTATCCGTCTGATGGTGGCGAAGGTGCGATTGTTGTTCCGGAGGGAACGACTTTACCGGCCGCCGGTTATCTGGTGCTTTGCAAGGCGGATCTACCCGACATAACCGGTGAGATCATCTGTACTCAATATCGTGCGACCTGGGCACTGGGTAACACTGGCGACAATTTGGCTCTCTATACGGATTCCGTCGGCGGCACGTTGATTGACGGCACACTGGACTCTTCGATGTGGTATCCCGATTGGGCAGGAGCGAATGTCGGCGCATCCGTTGAAAAGTGCAACGAAGATTCGCCGTGGTCAGTCGCAGACGATTCGTCCGACTGGCACGCTTCGACTAACGTGTATGGCGGCGTAGGCTATCGCTATAAATTCTGCACGCCGGGCGCTACCAACAGTCCGTGCGTCGCGGATACGGTTCGTCCGACGCTGGTTTCGGCATCGGCCGTAACCAACACCATCGTTGATGTGGTCTTCTCGGAACCAGTGGACGAGACGACGGCGGAGACGGTGACGAACTATTCCGTGGATCAGAGTATCGGCAATCCGATTACGGCAACGCGGCAAGTCGTCACGACGACGGTGCGGTTGACTTTCAGCTCCACGCTGACACCTAACACGTATACACTGACCGTGAATAACGTGGAAGATTTAGCGGCGAACGCGATTCTGCCGAACAGCCAGACCACGTTTGTGATCTCGCCATCGGCTTATGACATTTACGTCACAGAAGTGATGCCCGATCCATCTGCAGTGAGTGACGGATCAGGCGAGTGGTTCGAAATCTTCAACAACGGCGCCAGCGCGGTTGACCTGACCGGATGGCAGGTGACCGACGGCGAAGGAACCTTCACGATTTCGGCTGGAAGCATCGGCGCCGGCGATTATTTCGTCTTCTGCGTCAATGCGGATTCCGCGACTAACGGCGGCGTTCCCGAGGATTACGTGTATCCGTATGCCTATGGCACAGGCTTGCAGTTGAGTAACACGGCGGATGAGATCACGCTGAAAGACGCCACGAACAATATTGTCGCGACTATTGCGTATACAGCAGCGGCTTTCCCGTGGGATCCGGGAACCAGCATGCAGCTCAAGAATATCGCCTACAATCCGGCATTGGACACGAGTTGGTGTGCGGGCGCGTCGTCGTGGGTGGGAAGTATGGGAGATTTCGGAACGCCGGGCTTGGCCACGAATTGTGGCGCTCCGTTTATTCCGGATACGGTTTCCATTTGCGATATCCGCGTTCAGGATACGTGCGGTATTCCCGGATTGTACCACCAGCGCGTGGTTACTTACGGCGTGTTCAGCTATGTGGATACGTGCAAAGCCACCGGTTATCTTCAGACAGGCGGGTGCGGCTTAGCGGTTTATGGTACGCCGCTGTTCAACAACATGACCGGCGCTTCTCGCATTCCGGCGACGGGCGACTCGATCATGATTGACGGCTACATTACGCAGTTCCGCGGTTTGACCGAGATCAGCTCTTACGGCGGCTGGGTTCCCGTAATCACGCTGCTGGCCGAAGGCGTCACCGTACCGACGGTGGACATGGATTGCGACATCATTGGCCAGCTTGCTACAGCGTGCGCGGGCGAAGATTATGAATCGGAACGCGTGCGCGTGCTGGGCGTGCAATTCATCAATCCGTCGGGCACGTTCCCGATGGCCGACAGCAATTACGCGGTTCTGTGCGGTACGGACACGATCTACTTCCGCA
>RPQS01000154.1 GCA_003818605.1 Candidatus Zhuqueibacterota bacterium
CACTTCGAAGAGTTTCGGATCGGCGGTCTTGGTTTGGCCCGTGCCGTCGGCAATGGGAACAGGGCTCAGATCCCCGCCTTGCAGTGCGATAAAATGATCGAACTTCCCTTCAGCCACGGCTTCCACCGCCGCTACTCCGAAACGCGTAGCCAGAATGCGGTCGTAAGCTACCGGAGTGCCGCCCCGCTGAACGTAGCCTAAAACGGTCACGCGCGATTCAATGCCGATCCGCTTTTCGATTTCATTCGCCAGTTCATAGCCGATTCCGCCCAAACGCGGCCTTCCAAAAGCATCCAGTTCATTCAGCGTCACGGCTTTGCCGTCTTCGGGATAAGCTCCCTCGGCCACCACCACAATAGAAAACGATTTCCGCTGATGCCGCTCCGCCAGCATTTTACAAATTCCTTCATAGCTGAACGGACGTTCGGGAATGAGAATGAGATCCGCGCCGCCCGCGATGCCCGCACACAACGCAATCCAACCCGTGTTGCGGCCCATCGTTTCCAGAATCATAATCCGGTTGTGCGATTCAGCGGTGGAGTGCAGCCGGTCAATGGCATCGGTCACGATCTGCACGGCCGTGTGAAAACCGAACGTGACCTCCGTAGCCGCGATGTCATTGTCAATGGTTTTCGGAACTCCTACAACCTTCACTCCGAGCCGGGCCATCTCATGCGAAGCCCTTAGTGTGCCGTCACCGCCCACGGCAATCACCGCTCCGATGCGATGGAGCGTGAGATTCTCCAGAATTCGCGCGGTGGTGTCACCATCCTGAATCGGATTAAACCGCGCCGTTCCGAGAATCGTTCCGCCGCGATAGAGAATTCCCGAGACGGCCATCGGCGGCAGCGGAATAATTTCTCCCGTTGCCGCGCCCTTCCAGCCGTTCTTGATTCCCACGCATTCGTATTTGTAGCGATCCGTCGCCGTTCTCACAACCGCGCGAATCACGGCGTTCAGCCCGGGGCAATCCCCGCCGCTGGTCAATATGGCAAGTCGCATAAGCTTTTCTCAGGTACGTTGATACGAAAACGAAATTTACCGAAATTCATTCGCAAAGTCAAGAAAATCCGCACTTGACATCTTTTCTAACTCTTTGAATATTATAATTATCTGTAAAACGTGAAATAGTCTTTCAGTAGGGTTAATTTCTTGCTTTAAGACTGATTCTACAGTATATTTAGGTATAAACCTTGGGGAGGGCGACATGAGACACCTGTGCTATCTTATTGTAATTTTTTTAATTACTTCTGTGTGTCCAGTGTATGCACAGCCGGTTTGCGTCGGTTTCTATGAGACGGAGGTACCGTTTGACAGCGTCTGCGGAGGGATTGGGCATCCTATAGCAGACGGAACCGTGGTCACAATCCTCTGGGATGTGGATTCGGATGGGCCGGATTTCACCGATCCGCCCGTACCAACCGCACCCGATCCTAACGGCGATCCCCGACCGTATTTCAATTACTGCTATTTTCTGATGAATGGCAGTGAATTGGGATTGGGACCGGGGCTTTTTTATGCGCCGCCGTTTTGTTCGAACGGAGGATTGCTGACACCCAACCGGATTTATCTGCGCATCTGTCTGCCTTCTATTCGCTACGAATCCCTGATCCTTTCCTTGGCTCCCGGCCCTTCCGAAATCCGTCCTTCATGGACGTGCACTGCGGCTCCCTGCGAATGGGATATCGTCCCGCCTCCGATCGCTCTCAATGTACAGGCCAGCACTATCCTCTGCGATTATGTGCAGGTAGCGTGGTCGTACAGTACATCAACAGGTCTGGATTCCTTTCTGATCAAGCGCAACGGAGTCCGGGTAGGAGCGGTCGCACCGTCCGCGACTCCCGGCAACATGCACTTTAATCATTATACCATGGACAGCCGTTGGGCACTTTATACGGTTGTCGGGTGGAACAACCTATATGGTGAAGGGGAACCGTCTGACGCGGATTCGGGCCGCGCTCGGCAGCTGCCCGGGCAAGTCACGGGCGTGACGGCATCCGATACGATATGCTGCAGAATCGTGGTTTCCTGGAATGCCTGTGAACAAGCTGCCAGTTATCGGATCTATCGCGGATTGGCCGGAAATCCGAACATGACTCTGCTCTACACGGTATATGCTCCACAAACGACGTATGAAGATGTGATGTCCCAACCTTATACGGCTTACCGCTATCAAATCCAGGCAGTCAACGTCTGCGGGGAGGGACCGATGTCGGAGTTCGCCGGCGGATCGCATGATTTTCCGCTCGGAACGATTCCCCAAGTGGTCGCCAGTGACGGAACCTACGGAAACATGGTAGTCGTGACGTGGGATAACCATCTCTTCACCAATACCGCGCGCGGATACAAAATCGTTCGCCGGTATGCGTCTGGCGAGGATCCGGACACGTTTTACGTCCATGACCCCAACGAGAGCACCTATCAGGATCTGACTGCCAGACCGGGATTTCTATACGATTATTGCGTTCTTGCCTTCAACTACTGCGGCAACGGTCAAAGCGAGACCTGCGATACGGGATATAGAGTTTGCTTGTCCGCTGCCGGACAGGAAGCTGCGGCTGCGGATTTCCGGCTCTATCCCAACTATCCCAATCCGTTCAATGCGCGAACGCGGATTGAATTCGATCTGCCGCACAGCGAAAATGTTCGGCTGTCCGTTTTCGATATTGCCGGACGGACGGTTGCGATACTTGCCGATGGTATGATGAATGCAGGCCATCACCAATTGGATTTCAACGCGGCAAATCTGCCCTCCGGCGTGTATATTCTGCGGATGGATGCGAGTGAATTCACCGCCACGCAAAAACTGCTGCTGCTGAAATAGCATATTTCCTCCGAAACCAAACGAGGGCAACCGGAAGGCTGCCCTCGTTTTTATTGGTCTTCTATCACGTCTACCCCTCAAACCAGCTTCGCAGGAATCCAGCCGCGCACGGAATTAATCAAGTAGATTCTCTCAACGTGCGGCAGATCGGATTTTTTCACGATGTCCTCGTGAATCCTTCCCTTTTCCAGCAAGTATGCGCGGTATGTTCCGCCCAGCAAGCCGCATTTTATGGGCGGCGTAATCAGCTTTCCGGATTTCTGCACCACGACATTCGCTATTGTGGATTCGGTAATCTCGCCGTCCGGATTCCACAAAATGACATCGTCGCAATCCGGCTGCGTTTGGCGCGCTTCTTCATACACGGCGCGATGAGTGGTCTTGTGATAGAGAAAGCGGTCTTGCACGTCCACCGGTTTATCCGCCAACCGTATTTTCCAAATCCGCGAGCCTGCGTTTGCCAAAGGTTCTGCATTAATGCTAATCGCGCCATTCTGTTCCAAACGCAGCCGGACTTTTTGCGGCTGTTGCGCAAATGTTACTGCAAATTCCACAAGCCTATTCTGTATGTCTTCACGATCCGCGTGAAAACCAAAATAGTCCGCCGACGCGCAAAGCCGGTTCAGATGCCGCTCCAGCAGAAAAAATCCGTTGCCCGGCCGCCACAACATGGTTTCCAATAATTGAAACTCTGAACGGCGAACGGTCAATATTGCGGCCTTCACGTGCGCTTCTGCGAATTCATCCTCCGTTTTGGAATCCCAAACGATGCCCCCGCCGGTACCGTATTCCGCCAGACCCTTTTCGCGATCCACGTGCACGGTGCGGATCGCCACGTTGAATTGCGCCCGCCGATCGGGAGCCGCAAAACCGATGCAGCCCGTGTAAATCCCGCGTGGCGAAGTTTCCAGTTCGGAGATAATCCGCATCGTGCGGATCTTCGGCGCTCCGGTGATCGAAGCGCAGGGAAAAAGGGCGGCAAATATTTTGCTCAGCGGTTCGCGCGTCCATGCTTTAACTGTAGAGGTCATTTGAAAAACCGTGTCATAGCGTTCCACGTCAAACAGACTCGGCACGTGCACGCTGCCGGGTTCCGCGATGCGGGATAAATCGTTGCGCACCATGTCCACAATCATCACGTTCTCGGCGCGTTCTTTGACCGAACAGACCAGCCTGTTTTTTCTCTCGTAATCATCTTCCACCGTCAGACCGCGCGGCGCGGTTCCCTTCATCGGGCGGCAGGTGATTTCCTCGCCGCGCAATTCAAAAAATAGTTCGGGCGACGCCGAACACAACACATGGTTTCCCGTATGGACGTAGGCCGCATAACCGGATTCGCGGGGATGAATGAGAGATAAAAAGAGCGCCCACGCATCTCCCGCAAAGGCGGCTCGCAAGCGCATTGTAAAATTGACCTGATAGCTGTTGCCGAATGCGATATGTTCTTTAATTTGCGCAATCGCCGCCGCGTATTCATCACGGCTGATGGTGGATTTCCACTCCGGATGGAATTCCGGTTCTTCCGTGGCGGTGGGAAAGGCATCCAGTTTTTCGGCACGATTATAAATCCCGAACCACAGCAGCGGCAGCGTACTCTTTTCTCGCGTAACAAACGCCGCATCAAACGCCGGGGCCGCCTCGTACGTTACAAACCCCGCTGCCCACAATCCTCGGTTCGTTGCTGCATCCACTTCCTCCAGCGCATGTAAAACACCGTTCGAATTCTCCGTCGTGATAATACGCTGCGGACGGTAAAAACACAGCCAGCCCTCCGCCGTCTGCACATAAACGGTTCCGGTTTCATGGTTGGATTCGGAATTCACAGCCACGTCCCGCCCCGCACGGCAAGGAAGTTTGCAAGCATCTTCATTCCGCACGGTGTGAGAATAGATTCGGGATGGAACTGCACTCCCATCACCGTGTATTGCCTGTGTTGCAGCCCCATAATGATGCCATCGTCCGTAGACGCAGACACGCGCAGCGTGTCCGGCAGGCTTTCCCGTTCGACAATCAGCGAATGATAGCGCATGGCCTCGAAAGGATTCGGCAAACCGGAAAACAAAACGGTATCGTCATAATGAATCACGCTGGTTTTTCCGTGCACCGGCTCTGCAGAGCGAACCACTCGACCTCCGAAGACTTCCGCGATGCATTGATGTCCAAGGCATACTCCTAAAATAGGAATGCGACCCGCAAAGGTGCGAATCGCAGCACAGGAAATTCCCGCTTCCGAAGGCGAACCCGGTCCCGGAGAAATCACCATCCGTTCGGGTTTAAGCAGTTCAATTTCGGCCAGTGAAATCTGATCATTGCGATAAACGCGAAAACCAACTCCGAGAACACGAAAATACTCCACGAGGTTGTATGTGAACGAATCGTAATTGTCGAGCAGAATCAACCGCTGATCTCACTTTGTTTCATCATCCGTCCGCACCATGAAAACCGGAATCTTCAAGCGGTGGCGGACGCGCGTCGCCGTCGCTCCGAACAGCATGTCTTTCGGAAAGCGGTGGCCGTGCGTGCCCAATACCAAGAGGTTCAAATTGCTTTCCCGCGCGATTTGCACCAGTTCATCGGCAGGCTCACCGAAGCCCAGCCGGAAATCCGCCTTGATGCCCTGTTCCTGTACTTGCCGCTGCAAGGTTTCCAGATAGTCGCGGTCGGAGCGGACTTCTTCATCGAGCGATTCGCTCTTCCAGAAGCGCGGCCCCATGCCTTCCGCCACGTGAATCAATATCAACTCCGCGTTGTGCAGTTTGGCCAGAGACACCGCTTGCGCCAGAATCGCGCGATCCCGCTTGGTGGCTTCGAGTCCCACTCCGATCTTGGCAAATTCCGGAGCCTGCAATTCGGCGGGAGTGAAGGCGGGGGCTTTTTCCTCCGCGGCTTGCTTCAGGCCGCGCAGGAACGGCCCGACCACCAGATAGAGCAGCAAGCCGGCCAAAGCGGCCATCAGCGGAATCACGAAAGCTCCGATCCACACGGCAGACCCTCCCGCATTGGCAATCCATTCCGTAAGCGCGCCGTATACCAGCCGCACGTTCAGCCCGATGACAATTGCGGCCACAACCCACGCCAGGATTTTCACCCATAAGGGATTCGCAAACTCGCCCATCTTGCGCTTGTCGCTGGTGAAATGAATAAGCGGCACCACCGCAAACGGCAGTTGAAAAGAGAGAATCACTTGCGAAAGGATGAGCAGTTTATAGGTTCCTTCCGCGCCGGAAATCGCAATCACAATGGCCGCCGGAACGATAGCCAGCGAGCGCGTGATCAGCCGCCGCACCCACGGCCGCAGATTGAATCTCAGAAAGCCTTCCATCACGACTTGCCCGGCCAGGGTTCCGGTCAGCGTGGAACTCTGCCCGCTGCAAAGGAGTGCCAGTCCGAAGGCGGTGGCCGCGATGCTGGTTCCGAGGAGCGGCGTCAGCAGATCGTGGGCTTGCTGAATTTCCGTGACGATCTCGCCGCGCGAATGAAACACCGCCGCCGAGACGATCAGAATCGCCGCATTCACGAAAAACGCCGCATTCAGCGCGATGCCCGAATCAATGAAATTGTATTTGCAGGCTTGCGCGATCTTTTCTTTCGTTCTGCCGATGGCTCTGGTCTGCACCAACGCGGAGTGCAGATACAAATTGTGCGGCATCACGGTCGCGCCTAAAATACCGATGGCAATATACAGGCTTTCATTGCTTAAGCGCGGTATAAAGCCGGATGCAACGCTCGTCCAATCGGGTTTGGCCAGAAACACCTCGATTACGAAGCAGCCGCCGATCACGGTGATTAACGCAAGGATAAACGCTTCCACCTTGCGAATGCCCAGATGCTGGAAATAGAGCAGCAGTAAAACATCCACGGCGGTGATCAGTACTCCGGCCAGGAGCGGAATTCCGAATAAGAGATTGAGACCGATGGCCGTGCCCAGAACTTCGGCCAGATCGCAGGCGGTAATGGCAATTTCGCAGAGAATCCACAGCACAAATCCCAGCGGCCTTGAGTACGAATGGCGGCAGGCCTGCGCAAGGTCCATGCGCGTCACGATGCCCAGCCGCGCGCAGAGCGTTTGCAGCAGCACAGCCATCGCGTTCGACATGAGCAAAACCCACAGCAATTCGTAGCCGAACCGCGAGCCGCCTTCGATGTCCGTGGCCCAGTTGCCCGGATCCATATAGCCCACGCTGACCAGATAAGCCGGGCCGACGAATGCTAAAAGCCGCCGCACGAACCCGATCTTGTCGGGAATCTTTACGCTGCGATGGACTTCGGAAAGGGATGCGTTGGAATGGTCGTTGGACATGAAATCAACTTCATTTTCACCCCGTGTACGGGGGGATGAAAGAGGGATCTTTTTGCTGCAACCACCGCAAGGTGCGCCGAGGAGGGTCGCTGACCCTCCCGGAATATATCTTTCCCCACTTTGAAAAAGGGGGGAACAGAAAGGGGGTTCTTCTTCTTCGCGGCGGCAGGGCTCTTTACTCTTGCCCTGCCCGGAATCTTGTTCTCCCTCTGTTCACGGGGGGACACAGGGCCTATCCTGAAATAACGAAAGTGCGTGTCTTTGTTCGCCGAGCCGGGCTAAAAACTAGCCAACACCCTCCTGGGTGTTGGTCGCAACCCGGCCGGAATCGGTTTGTGCAAATCGAGATTA
>RPQS01000155.1 GCA_003818605.1 Candidatus Zhuqueibacterota bacterium
CGCAGTTCCCGTTGTATGTTTGGCTGCCGGATGCGATGGCGGGCCCGACACCGGTATCCGCCTTGATCCACGCGGCTACGATGGTGACGGCTGGTGTGTATATGGTCGTGCGCTCGAACTTTCTCTTCACGCTGTCGCCTGCGGCCATGACCACCGTGGCGATTGTGGGAGCGGGTACGGCGCTATTCGCCGCGACCATCGGTTTAGTGCAAAACGACATCAAGAAAGTGCTGGCTTATTCGACGGTCAGCCAATTGGGATATATGTTTCTGGCCTGCGGCATGGGCGCCTTTGTGGCGGCGATTTTCCACCTCATGACGCACGCGTTTTTCAAGGGACTGCTGTTTTTGGGATCCGGCTCGGTCATTCACGGGATGTCGGGCGAGCAGGATATCCGGCAGATGGGCGGACTGAAAGAGAAGATGCCAGCGACGTATTGGACGTTTCTGGCGGGAACACTCGCGATTGCCGGAGTGCCGGGACTCGCGGGATTCTTCTCTAAAGACGAAATTCTCTGGAAGACTTTCAGCGGCGGACATTATATACTTTGGATTGTGGGCATCACGGCGGCGTTTTGCACGGCGTTTTATATGTTCCGGCTCGTGTATCTGACGTTCCACGGCAAGTTCCGCGGATCGAAAGCGGCGGAACATCACGTGCATGAATCTCCGAGGACAATGACGCTGCCGCTGATCGTTTTAGCCGTGCTGTCCGTGATTGGCGGCTACATCGGTTTGCCGAAAGCTTTGGGCGGCAACAATCCGTTCGAACACTGGCTGGAACCGGTGATCGCGCACGCGGCGGGAGCGGCGGAAGGCTTGGAGCATGCGGCTTCCATGTCCACCGAGTACACAATGATGATCGTATCGGTGCTGATCGCTTTGGCAGGCATCTATCTGGCTTACTCTTGGTACATGAAAAAATCCAGCTTGGTGAAGTCGCTGGGCGAATCCTCGGCGCACAACGTGCTCTTGAATAAATATTGGGTGGATGAGATTTACAGCATCGGTATCGTGCAGCCGTTTGTGCGCGGTTCCGAAATGCTGGCCCGCTATGTTGACGTGGGCACGATTGACGGTTTCATGAACGGCATCGCAACATTTTTTGCGTGGATCGGCGGCGGCGTGCGGCGGATTCAGACAGGTGTTGTGCAAAATTACGCGCTGTTCATGGGCATCGGAGTGTTGGCGATTCTCACAAGCTTTTTAGTGATGGCTTTTACCGGATAAATGATACTTTCCCTCTGCATTGCAATTCCCGCCTTAACGGCGCTTCTGATTCTGCTGATTCCGCGCGCGAGCGAGCAAGCGGCTCGCTGGCTTGCGCTGTTCGGTACGCTGGCCGCTTTCGTTGTTTCGCTGGTGATGTACGCGAACTTCCGGGTCGGCGAAGCCGGATTTCAGATGGTCGAAAAATATCCGTGGGTATCTTCCCTCGGCATAGACTGGCATTTGGGCGTGGATGGAATCAGCCTGTTTTTGATTCTGCTGACCACGCTGCTCTCCGTACTGTGCATTCTCGGATCATGGTCGGGCATCACCGAACGCGTGCGCGAGTTCCACTTTTTCTTCTTGCTTTTAGAAGCGGGGATGGTCGGCGTGTTTTCCGCGCTTGATCTGTTCCTGTTCTATGTGATGTGGGAAGTGATGCTGGTGCCGATGTTTTTCCTCATCGGAGTGTGGGGTGGAGCGCGGCGGATTTACGCCACAATCAAGTTCTTCCTGTTTACGATGGCGGGATCGGTGTTGATGCTGGTGGGAATTCTGTACGTGTATTTCCACACGACGGATCCGGCCACCGGCGGGCACACGTTTAATCTGCTTTTAGCGACCGAGCAGTCACAGTTCCCGATGGGAATTCAAACGTGGCTGTTTCTTGCGTTCGCATTGGCTTTCGCAATTAAGGTTCCGCTGTTCCCGCTGCACACGTGGCTGCCGGACGCACATACGGAAGCGCCGACGGCGGGTTCCGTGATTCTGGCGGGCGTGCTGCTCAAGATGGGAACCTACGGTTTTCTGCGTTTCTGTCTGCCGATGTTTCCGATGGCTACGATGCAATTCGTGCCGTGGATCAGTTGGCTGGCGATCATCGGCATTTTGTACGGGGCAATGGTGGCGATGGTGCAAAAGGACATCAAGAAATTGGTAGCCTATTCATCCGTCGCGCACTTAGGCTTTGTGATGCTGGGCATGTTCGCGCTGAACATTGAAGGATTAACCGGCTCGCTTTTGCAGCAGATCAATCACGGAATCTCCACGGGCGCGCTGTTCCTTTTGGTCGGTGTGATCTACGAGCGGCGGCATACGAGACTGGCGGCGGACTACGGCGGTATTGCGAAAGTGATGCCGATCTACGCATCGCTGTTTATGATTATCGCGTTGTCTTCCATCGGATTGCCGGGGCTGAATGGATTTGTCGGCGAGTTTCTGATTTTACTGGGAACGTTCGCGTCCAATGCCATGTATGCGGTTCTTGGTACGGCGGGAATTATTCTGGCCGCAATTTATTTGTTGTGGATGTATCAACGCGTGTTCTTCGGTCAGATCACGAATGAGGAAAACCTCAAGCTGAAAGATGTGAATCTGCGCGAAGGTTTTATCATTGGCGTTTTGGTGGTTCTGGCAATTTGGATCGGCGTGTATCCTGATCCGTTCCTGTCCCGCATGCAGCCTTCATTGGAATTAGTGCTCAGCCGCTTCCAGAGTGCGGGTTTATCTCAACTGTTCATACCTTGATGAATTCCGTTTCCAATATAGACATTCTCGGCGTTTTGCCGGAAACGATATTAGTAATCACGGCGCTGCTGGTGATTGTAGCGGATGCGGTTCGCCGCCGCTACGATGCCAAGTGTTTGCCGATCATATCCGTGCTCGGCCTTATTGCGAGCGCAGTTGCCGCCATGGCAAATTGGGGCGACGGCGGGACGGTGTTCAATGGCACGGTGTTTAGTGATGGATTTTCTTCGCTGTTCCGAGTTTTATTTGCGGTGATCGGCATTCTCACCGTGCTATTCTCGCCGCATTACATGAAAATCAGCAGCATGAGGCTGGGCGAATACTACGCGCTGATTCTGACCGGACTTTTCGGCATGATGGTTATGGCCATGGCGGCGAATTTGCTGCTGTTCTTCCTCGGTCTGGAAACCATGTCCATCTCGCTTTATGTATTGGCCGGAAGCCAGCGGAACGACGTGAAATCTGCCGAAGCAGGAATGAAATATCTGGTGCTGGGCGCGTTTTCATCCGGATTTCTGCTGTATGGAATCGCGCTGTTGTACGCTTCGGTGGGTTCTGTAGACTATGAAGCTATCGGCGCATTTTTCCAATCAGATTTCGATCCGGGTCCGCTGTTGATTGCGGGAATCGCATTGCTCTTAGTCGGCTTTGCGTTTAAAGTGGCGGCGGTACCTTTCCATTTCTGGTCGCCGGACGTTTATGACGGCGCACCAGCCACGATTACGGGCTACATGTCCACGGGTCCTAAAGCGGCGGCGTTTGTGGCTTTAATTCGCGTTTTCGGAGTTGCGCTGGAACCCGCTTCCTCCATGTGGTCAGTCGTGATTACGGGACTGGCGATTTTAACGATGACCGTCGGAAACATCGTAGCTTTACGGCAAACGAGCGTGAAGCGGATGCTGGCATATTCATCCATTGCACATGCCGGATATTTGTTAGTGGGAATCGTGGCGGGGACGAAGGCGGCTTTTGCGGCAACAGCCTACTATTTGTCCGCGTACGCGTTGATGAATTTGGGCGCGTTTGCCGTTCTGATTCTGCTCAATCGCAGGCAGGAAGGCAGCTACCGGTTCGAGGATTTGCGGGGGATGGGATTTGCGCATCCGTTGTTGGGAATTACGCTGACGATTTTCCTGCTATCCTTGACGGGTGTGCCGCCGACGGCGGGATTTTTCGGGAAGCTGTATGTATTCTCGGCAGCGGTTGGAGAAGGTCACATTGCACTGGCGATTGTCGGTCTGTTGAACAGCGCGGTAGCGGCTTACTATTATTTACGCGTGATTACGCTGCTCTATATGACCAAGCCGGAAACGGAACCGCCGATTGTGCAGCCGATCGCGTACCGCGCGGCGTTAGTGGTTTCTTCGATTCTGATTCTGCTGATCGGAATTTTCCCGGAACAGTTGCTGAATATTATTACATTTTCCGTTCCGTAAAAGAAACTGTATCCGATTCCGGCCGGGTTGCGACCAACACCCGGGAGGGTGTTGGCTAGTTAATTAACCCAGCTCGGCGGTAAAAGAGAGACTGAAAAAATCCCCGGCGTGATGCCGGGGATTTTCTTTGCGGACATTTTAGATTCTGGGCAGATCGGGCGATCTGCCTCGGCGGATGTTATTTACTGCCTTCGGTTGGAGTAGCGGGGGCAACAGCAGCGGTCATGTTGACGGTTGCGCCTTCAATGCTGACCAGAACCTGCGGTGCCGGGCAGGAATGCGCAGCCTCGCCTTCATGCTTCTTTTCCACGGAACCGGGAGCTTTACGATCCACTAAAAGCTTGCCCTGCAGCGAGACTTCCTTGCCGATGCAATCGGTTGTGAAATGAACGCTTTCATCCATACTTTTACATATAATCCGGGAGCTATCGGCGGCTTCAATAGCCACCCAGCAGCCGGAATGACGGCACATGTCTACAACTTTGCCTGTAACCAGAACTGGTTTGTTCACCAGTTCCGCAGGTGCTGTGTTGAGTTTGGAAATAGCGACCGATTCGGTCAGGGTGGGAGCCTTGCCGAAGGTTTTCGTTTGGGGAGTTGCGGCTTCTTCCGCAAAAGCGGCCAATGCGAACACGGCTAAAAACAAGCAGACAGCAGCAAAACGCTTCATCATGCAACCTCTTGACATAGATTGAGCAGGGATTGATTTTCGGATTGTGTCTGTCAAACGAGACTATTTACGAATTGGTTCCCGGATTCATGCGGTTCTAAACGGATGTTTCTCCCGCCACTTCAACATAAACCGTTCAATTTGCGAGAAAGCCTTTTCCAGAATATCTTCCGTCGGCAGGAAGACGACGCGGAAATGCTTTGTGCCGGGGACTTGGCCGAAACCACTGCCGGGGACAACCACCACGCCGGTTTCGCGAATCAATTCCGACACCCAGAGTTCATCGGATTCGGCGATGTCCAGACGCGGGAAAGCGTAGAATGCGCCTTCGGCGGGAATGCAGGAAATGCCCGGAATCGCATTCAGCCGGTTGGTCGTGATGTCGCGGCGGCGCGAGAGTTTTGCGAGCATCGGTTTGAGATGTTCCTGATTCGCGCCGAGCGCGGCTTCGATTCCGAATTGAATGGGATGATTCGCGCACAAACGGGCGCGCAGGATCTTATTGATCGCTTCGATATAATCGTGCATCAACGTTTCGCGTCCGCTGACGATGCCCCAGCCGATGCGAAAACCGGGAGCGACGTACGATTTGGAGAGACCGTTGAACGTGATGGCGGAGACTTCGGGATCCATCGAAGCAATGGATATATGCTTGCCACCATCGAGAATTAGCTTGTCATAAATTTCATCGCCGAAAATCACGAGATTGTGTTCGCGTGCGAGCTTGATAATTCCACGCATGGTGGCTTCATGGCACACGGAGCCGGTCGGATTGTTCGGATTGATCAGAACAATCGCGCGGGTTTTATCGTTGATCTTGGAGCGGATGTCTTCGAGATTTGGCTGCCAGCCGTTGGCCTCATCCAGATAATATCCGTTCTCGACCGCATCCAGCTTGGCGAGAATCGCATTGTAGAGCGGGTAGCCCGGCTCGGGAATGAGCACGTTTTCACCGGGATTGACCAGCGCGGTCAGGCAGATTTCGATGGCTTCGCTGGCGCCAGTTGTCACGAAAATATCGAGCACATTGTTGATGCCTTTTTTATGTGCTTCGCGCTCGATAGACGCCACGGCGGATTTGATTCCCGATGACGGTGAATAGCCGTTGTAATTGGCCATCATCGCCTTGTGAACGGCTTCGACGATGTGCCCCGGCGTAATGAAATCGAATTGATTGGGGTCGCCGATATTGAGATAGAGCATCTCCTTGCCGGTCTTGGCGACCTGATTGGCAAGAACGACGATATCGCGCACGGCATATTTGATATGCTCAGTGCGCGAAGCGGGAGTGATTTGTGCGGGAATTGACATAATTGGTTCCTTGATCCGACGGAATAGCGTCGAGATCAGATATCTTTGGACTGCCAGCGCTTGGCAAAATGCGAATAGATGGCGATGCCAACCGCCGACGCAAGTCCGATGGCTGCGAACTGGTACCAGAGTTGGTATGGCTGATACGTGTTCCAGAGCAGGTTCGTTACCTGAGTGGCATCCTGACCGCTGACGATCTGTAAAAATTCCGTGGCTTTGGTGCGGGCAATCCCTTCGGTTTGAACGTAAGCGTCGTTCACTACCTGCATGGCACGGGCAGGATCCATTCCGGTTTGCTGTACTTTGTCCAGAATAGCCTGCTTGGAAAGACCGGGCGTGATGTGAAAATGCTCGGACAGATAGCGCAGGGCAAGGTTGGCCTTGTCGCCCATCGCATCGTAGATTTGTCCGCCCCGATACGCGCCGTAGCCCCAGCCAATGGCGAGGGGAATGTTTGCATAGCCCATGTAGAGGGCTTTTTGTCCTTCCGGAGCGATCACACCAAGATACTCGTTCATCTTGGGACTGGCCAGCATCTCTCCCACGCTGAAGCAGAGAATGCCGAGAATGCACAGATAACCGGACATGGTGAAGCCAGCCAGTACGAGACCGACCGAGGAGATGATCATGCCGATGAGAATGGACGAAAGCCGCCGCATTCTGGAAACGATCCAGGAAACGAATAAGACGGCAATGACGATCAAACCGGAGTTGGCATTGATCATCCATTCCTGAGCGATCATTATACCGCGCGGAGTATCGTTGGTCATCCAGGAAGGCAAGCCGAATTGCGAAACGATGGCTGTGGTGTCTACCCAGTCCACAATGAAGTTCGGCAGCATATCGAAGAGCTGCATGAACATGAGCCAGAATCCGGACATGACCACGATAAACGTGAGCAAGCGCAGATTGCCGAACATGTTCTTGGCGGTCATTTTTAAAATCGTCCACGGTGTGCCGCGCGGATCTCCGCCGGGGGGCAGATCCTTGTACGTGAACAGCATAATGAAGTTCAGCGAAAGGATTGCCGCACAACCGTAGAACACAGCCGGCCAACTGATACCATACATGAAGTGAGCGACGGGCGGCCCGAGAAACCCGCCGACGTTCACCACCATATAAAACGCGCCCCAACCGACGGAGGATGTTTCATTGGTCAGAGTTTGCACGAGAGTTCCCTGAATGCCCGGCTTGAAAATCGCCGTTCCAAAGGCGAGCAGACAGCACGAAAGCAGGAAGGGAACAAATTCGCGCATGTTGCCCATGAGAATGTAGCCGAGGATGGCAATCGCGAGGGATGTAGCAATCGTCTTCTTGTAGCC
>RPQS01000156.1 GCA_003818605.1 Candidatus Zhuqueibacterota bacterium
ATGGGAATTACCGGATAGACGCAGGGTGTAAAGCTGGTGAGAAAGCCGCCGATGAAGACCAGCAGAAACGCCAGCCATGAACCTTCTTCCAGCGCGGCAATAAGACGTTCTTCCAGCGTTTTCGCTTCCGCAACTTCAACTGGCGGCGCAAATGTTTCCTGATTGGCCGGACTGACCGCGGTTCCGCGCGCGGCGATGGTCGCCGCAACATTCACTTCGCGCTGCGCCGGAAGATAGCAAACTTCCTGCCCGAATTCCTGACATATCTGATAACCGGCTTCGATCTTCCACGCGCGTTCGCCAATTGCTGCGGAATCCGTGGCGGTCACGGGTACGCGCACGAGCACTCTGCCGCGATAGCAGCGTTCCCCCTCGCGATACGGTTCGCCCGCCGGAAAAATCGCGGAATCGAAATGCAGCCCGAAGGTATCCCGGATCTGCACGTAGAACAAGCCGAATTCGATGTCCGTGATGTGATGTTTGGGCGGAACATCAAAGACGATTCCAAGTTCAGCCTGACCGCCGATGGGAATAGCCGTTTGGTTCCAGACCGCGCGAAGCGGCACGGAAGGTTCTCCATCCTGCTGCGCGAATGCGGCGACGGAGAACAATGACATAGCAAGTCCGATGGCGGCGATGAGGTTGCGATGCAAGTGCGTCACTCCCAGATTGTTTCTATTCATACACCGGAAACCCCGCTGAGGTTCCCTTGAAAGTTCAAATTCGTCATGTGGACGGCCACACCTTTGTGGCCAAATCCGATTCCAACCATTGGATTCCACTGGATACCGGCACGGCCAGCGGCGGTAGCGGAGCGGCCAACGATCCGTTTCAACTGTTCATTATCAGTTGCGGCGGCTGCGCATTTATTGACGTCGCGGACATTCTGAAAAAGAGCCGTAAAACGATTTCGCGAATGGAACTCGCGGTTGAAGCCTCGCGCGCGGAAGCCATGCCGAAAATCCTCCGCGAGCTTTTGTTCCAATTCAGCGTGGACGGCGAAGATATAACGGTCGAAACGGTAAAGCGTGCCATCGAACTTTCACTGACCAAATACTGTTCCGTATCTCTGTCCGTGGATCGTTCGGTGAAGTTCAAGGCCCAGATTACGCTGAACGGCGAAACTACGAACTCGTGGGAGATTCAGCGCGATCCCACTCTCTTTTCCGCTACGGGCACATAAGCGCAAGATAATCCAGAAAGCTGCCCTCAACGGAGCGAACTCTTTTCGCGGGTCTCCCGCGCAGAGGCCAGTTTTCGCTGATCCACTTTTCCGAATCCGCGTGCGAAGGAAAAGCCTTTTCAGCAGCGCGAAACTGCGGAGTGTGACACCGCTGACGGCCGTCCGGACCTTCGGAAACTCCGAGATACAAATGCAGCATCTCATGATGGAGCACGGCAGCCACCACCATTTCCGGCACGCGCGCGTCATCGAGAGAGCGGTTGAGAGTGATCACCCGCCGCTTGACGTCGCATAATCCGAGAGTCAAATACCAGCGGTTCCGCGACCAGCGCATCGCGCACGACGCCAGTTCATTTTTAAATGCCGTGCGGTTGAGCACGTCGAAAAAACGTTCCAGATCGTAGACGTCGCCCCGTGGCTTATGCTGCGGCGGCCTGCTCATCGGCGGAGGCGGCGGCTGCGGCGGCGGAGCGTCGCGGGCGAAAAGATCGAGCTGCTCAAGAATCAGAAGCGATGGAATGCGGCTCATGCTTCCCCGTCTCCCGGCAGCGGCAATTCGGGCGTGTCGCTTCCTTCCAAAGGCGTCGTCTGCACAGCGCGAAATTTTACGTCGAAGCGGTCGAGGTGTCCGGCCGCTTCGTCCATGTTGGACTTGGCGTGTCCGATCTGTTTCGTGGCTGTGTTGAACGCGTCTTTCACGCGATTCAAGTCTCCATGTAAAGCGTTGAGCAATTCTCCCAAATGCCGCGCGTGTTCCGTCATCTGCAAACCGCGAAAACCGATAACCGTTACTTGCAATAAAGCCCAAAATGTTGTGGGAGATGCGGGAAAGACGCGCGCGTTGCGGGCGTGTTCAGCCAGTTCGGGAGTCTCGATCAACTCGTAATATACGCCTTCAACGGGAATATACATCACGGCCATATCGAGCGTTTTCGGCGGACGGATATATTTTTGCGCGATCTTGTCAATGTGACCCTTGACGGCGCGAATAAAATCTTTGCGGGCAACGACGCGATCCGGTTCGGAAATATCCGTCGCGTGAATGCGCCGCCACGCTTCCAGCGGAAACTTGCTGTCAATGGGAAGCTTGCCCTGCGGATTGAGAATCACGGCGTCCACGCGATTACCGTCGAGTTCGTACTGTACGGCAAACTGTTCGGGTGCAAGGCAATCGCGCAGCAGTCTCTCCATTTCGATTTCGCCGACTTCCCCGCGCAAGCGAGGTGCCTTTAAAATATTTTGCAATTCATGCAGATCCTGCGAGAACTGCATGATACTCTGATTCGTTTCGTGAAGCTGCGCCAGCCGGTCGGTCACATCCTTGAATGTCTGCCCCATGTTCTGACGCGTTTGTTCGAGTTTTTGTTCCACTTCCCCGCGAATTTCGGTCAGCTTCTGCTCGTTGGAGGTTTGCAGTTTCTCGAATCGTTCCGTTAGAGCGTGCGTGATTGCTTCAAGGGACTTGCGGCTCTCTTCGCGGTTGCGCGACAATTCTTCGGCCAAAGATTTTCGATTGCCTTCGAGAGTCCCGCGGAACTGATCGAGCGTTTGCTGCGTTTCAGAGCGTGCGGCGCGATTCTGGTGTTCTACTTTTTCGTAGAGCTCGCCGATCTTTTCCTGCACCACGCTCTTCGATTCATCCCGCCAGCGGCCGATGGATTCCATCACGCCATCCAGCCTGCTCATCAGCCGTGTTTCGGATTCCGTAGTAGCAGAGCGGTTCGACGCCGCTCGCCTCACGGCCAGATAAGCCGCAACGGCAACGATAAGCGCAGAAAACGCCGCGATTAAAATAGTAGTCATTTCAGTTTACTCAGTCAATACTGCCATCTATGGGGGTGTGGAGGATTCGTTCAGAAGACCTGAAATTCGACTCAAGCGAGACTATTCAGAATTTGTGAAATTTTTATTTTATGTATCAAGAATGGCTATAGTTGAATGCCCACTCCGGATGGGTCAGTCGTATTTGACATGAGTTGACTTTTTCAAGGTTTATTGACATCTTATACGATGTTGAATTTAGCGGTCGAAAGACCGGGTAATTTGGCCTAATGCCACTTCACATAGTATCCATTCACTAAAGGATCTGATCATGTCACTTTTAGTCGAAGCGCTTCGCAAGAAGATACCCGCTTATCGCGACACTATCAAGGAATTCGGCAAGACTCACGGCGAGAAAGAAATTTCCAAGGTCACCGTCGGCGCGCTTTTGGGCGGCCAGCGCGGTGTGCTGGGATTGCTTTGCGATACGTCGCTGGTTCCGCCGGACAAGGGACTCATCATTCGCGGCATTCCGCTTATGGATCTGGTGGACAAGCTGCCGGAAGAAACTCTGTGGCTGCTGCTCACCGGCGATCTGCCCACCGCGGCCGAGTTGAAAGATTTGCAGGCGGATCTCGACAAGCGCAGCAAAGTTCCCGAGTATGTGTGGAAGATGCTCGAAGCGTTCCCGAAGGATTCCCATCCGATGGCCGTCTTCAACACCTTGATTCTGGCGATGGAGCGCGAATCGAAATTCCGCGCGCGCTATGATGAAGGCATGAAGAAGGACGTGTACTGGGAACCCGCTCTCGAAGATTCCCTCGACATCATCGCGAAGATTCACACCATCGGCGCGGCGGTGTATCGTTGGAAGTACGATCTGGGTCCGCGCATTGATCCGAAGCCGGGTCTGGATTGGGGCGCCAACTACGCGCACATGATGGGCATCAAAGATCCGACCGGCGCCGTGGCGCGCTTGATGCGCCTGTATATGGTGCTGCACAGCGATCATGAAGGCGGCAACGTTTCCGCTCACACGTCCCACTGCGTGGCTTCCGCTTTGTCCGATCCGTATTACGCGATCAGCGCGGGCTTGAACGGTCTCGCGGGTCCCTTGCACGGTTTGGCCAATCAGGAATGTTTAGCGTGGCTCGAGATGGTCGTGAAGCAATTCAACGGCGCTCCCACCGATGAGCAGCTCGACAAGTTCGCGCGCGAAACGCTCGATTCGGGCCGCGTGATTCCGGGCTACGGCCATGCCGTGCTCCGCATTACCGATCCGCGCTTCATCGCCTTCCGCAAGTTTGGCGAGAAGGAAGGACTCAAGAGCGACGTCTTCAAGCTGGCTTGCCAGGTGTACGACGTGGTGCCGAAGATTCTGCAAACGATTCAGAAAATCAAGGATCCGTGGCCAAACGTGGATGCGATGTCCGGTTCGTTGATTTACGGCTACGGCATCACGCAGGCTCAGTACTACACGGTCATGTTCGGCGTCTCCCGCGCGCTGGGCATGTGCTCGCAGCTGGTTATGAGCCGCGCATGGAACGAGCCGATTGAACGGCCGAAGTCCATGACCTTCGAAGATCTGAAAGCGAAAGTGAAATAATTTTCGCGCGGCGGCAGGCTTTCCAGCCTGCCCCGTATGATGAGGCGTTTCCGAAAGCCCGGCCCGAAAAGGTCGGGCTTTTTTTTGCTCGTAAGTTTTCGAGCGGGAAAAAACGGACTGCAATTTAAGCTGTGAAAAGACGCACGGTATTTTTATGCGCAATTTTTTATACAGAGTATGATTCTGTGAATGCGGCGGTTACGTTATCAACAGAGTGTTGATGATTTCTTCATAGTGAGAAATCTATTCGGCGGTCAATAAGAATACACAAAATATGAAAATAAAAATTCTGAAAAAATGAAAATATTTTGCCCTAAAACCGGCTTAAAATGGAATTCAATAATGGTTCAGATCGAACGCGATACTCCGAGCTTGCACCATTATTTGTGTATTCATTCCGCATCGGCCCGGGGCTGTCAGGACAAAACCGGACGGGATGCGATGGGATTGGTTGACTTGAAATGTAGTGAAGAATTTGATCGCCGAGGCGGACCTTCATCGCCGAGCCGGGGCCCCTGACCCGGTCCGTCTTTAACGAGATCTCGCTTCGCGGACCGGAATCTTGAGGTACGCCGAGCCAGGTTAAGTCTGCGCAACCCGGCCGGAATCTCTCGCCGAGGCAGATCCCCTGATCTGCCCGGAATCTTCCGCCGAGCGGGGTGTCCTTACCCCGCCGGAATCTTTTTCTCTGTCATTCCGGACACCGCGTCAGCGGGCGTCCGGAATCTCAATTCCCCTGATTCCCCCGGTGGTGACTCTCCAGAGTCACCCCTCTTTCACGCGAGGGGTAGGGACACCCCTCGCGGCGGCAGACAGATTAAGGGCGGACCGGGTCGGGAGCCCCGGCTCGGCGCATCTTGCGGTGTTTGCGTTGCGGCGGTCAGGTCCGCCCGAGGCGAGATCTCGTCTTCGCGGACCGAAATCCTCTAATCCAAATCCAAATCTTCGTTCTTGGTTCCCGTGCGCTTGGTCTTGGGAGCTTTTTTGAACGTCGCATCGCTCGCGGGCATGAAAGCCGTGCGCGGCAGATCGAGTTCTTTGCCTTCCAAGAGTTCTTCGATGGTTAAAATTTGCAAACGCGGATGCTTGGTGTCCAGCCAATTGCTGTAATAAAATCCTGCGTCGGCGGCTTCTTTCTTCATCGGCTTGGTCGGTTCATCAAGAGTGATGAACACTCCCACGGCGGCTTTTTCGCGTTCCACCACGCCGCGCAGGTCGCGCACTTGCGCCGCGTTCACGTGCCCGCCTTTCACGGAGAAGATCACTTGTTCCGTGTGGCGGTCTTTACCGTCTATAAAATAGCGGCGGCCGTCAATGCCCTGATCCGCGCCTTTCTTTTGTTCCACAGGCCGCGCATCCACAAGGCCGAGCGCCCACCATTGGAATTGATATTTGTCTTTATCGGCCAGTTCGCGCGCATCTTGTAGAGCCACCGGCTCGCCGATGACGCGGTAAGACAAGGCATCTCGGACAGCAAGGGGCTTAAGCCCCTTGCCTTGCCTTGATGATGTTGTTGTTGAGGCAAGGGGTTTTAACCCCTTGTTAGCGGTTGCATCAAACTGATCTTTGAGCCGCTTCTTGATGAGCGTGATGGCGAGGTGCGTGATGTCAATGCCGATCCATTTGCGGTTCAGCTTCTGGGCAACGGCAATAGCCGTACCGCAGCCGCAGAACGGATCGAGCACCACGTCGCCCTCATTGGAACTGGCTTTTATGATTCGCTCCAATAGTGCTTCGGGCTTTTGCGTGGGATAGCCAAGACGCTCGGCAGCTTGGGAGTTGATCACCTGAATATCGATCCAAATATTGTCGATCAGAACTCCCTTGCCCTCATGGAGATAGTTCTTTATTCGTGGAGTGCCAGCCTTTGTATAAGCGATCCGGTCTTCCTTGACAAGTAGTTCAAAGCGTTCCTTCGAGAAAGTTTTCAGATTATCAAGATAATAGAAACCGCGTTCGTCTTTGAATCTGTATCTTGCCTTATACTTCTCGGAATAATCTTGCCGAATCGGATTAAAGGTATATTGATCACTCTTTGTATAAAATAGAAGCGAGTCGCCATTTGACGGATATTTCCGAGCGATTGCCTTGCTACTACCAGTGCTTGGTGTTCGCCGCCAAACGATTTCATTCTTGAACGTATCAGGATTGAAGATTGCGTCCATGAGTAGCTTGAGGTAATGGCTGGCGGTGGGATCGCAGTGCAGATAGATCGAGCCGGTGGGTTTCAAAACGCGGCGCAGTTCCACCAGACGCGGAGCCATCATCGAAAGATACGCCAGCATGTCGTTGCCGCCGAGGAAAGTCTGGAAAGCGCGCATGACGTCGGCCGTCTTGCCGCCCGCCAGAATCGTCTCCTCGTAAGCGCGCGAAGCCGCTTCGTCCCAATGCCACGTGTCTTCAAAAGCCATGATCTGCGCCGCCGCCCGCTCCCCGCTCTGCTCGGCAAACAGCACGTTGTAATCCTGATTGCTCTTGAAGGGCGGATCAAGATAAACCAAATCCACCGTCTCATCCTTCACGTAGCGTTTAAGGATGTCTAAATTGTCCCCGTAATAAAGAGTGTTTTCCATGGAGGTTCCAAAATTTGTATCGGTCACAGCATGCAACGGCGCACCTTGCGGTGTTTGTGTTGCGGCGGTCAGGCGACCGCCGCCTAGTTATCAATCGGATTCCGTCCGGGTCAGCGACCAACACCCAGGAGGGTGTTGGCTAGTGATCGGTTCGGCGAGAAAGAGCGCACTGCCGTGCGCGGCTACGGGAATTCGCGGACATGGCAGGCCATGTCCCTACCTGACACTTATCGCGGGCACGATGTATCGTGCCCCTACAGATACGATGCCGTCACGCGAGGGGTA
>RPQS01000157.1 GCA_003818605.1 Candidatus Zhuqueibacterota bacterium
GCGACGACAACGGTGCACATGCCTCCGCTGCGCGACCGGATTGAAGATCTTCCGTTGCTGGTCGAATGTTTTCGCACGCAATTCAACGAACGGCTAAAACGAAACGTGCGTTGGGTATCGGATGAGGCGCTCACGTATCTTCAAAGCCATTCGTGGCCGGGGAATGTTCGCGAATTGGAAAATGTGATGGAACATTGTTTTCAGGTTGTTACAGGTTCCATTATCACCCGATCATGTCTCCCCGCCGTACTCGGATCCACGCCGCAAGCCGCTTTCCCGCCACGAATCGGATTGGATTCCGCTCGTCAGGAACTCCTCGAGGCCTTGGCTTGGGCGGGCTGGAATAAAGCCAAAGCTGCCCGGAAGCTGCACATCAGCCGGGAGACCTTATATCGCCGCATGCAAAAACATGCCGTCTTGGAACCTGACGAATATCGCCTATAGCCTCATTATCTTGTGGAATGACCATGTTGATTATACCACCGGTTGAAGCCGGTGGTATCTTTTTTCGAGGTTGTTCCGGCTCTTCTTTCTGGCGAGTCCGGAATTGTGCTTGACAGCCCGCAAGTCATTTTGTATATTTATCTCGAGCCGTGTTTTTTTATGCATATATGGCTTAAAATTCTTGGGGTAGAACCATGCCTCCGTTTGCATTGAAACATCGTTTTGCGTCCAGGAGGATTGCCATGTCTCGTCCGTTCATCCTCATTTTATTATGGGCGGCAACCGCTCCCTGCCTTTTTTCATCCCCATTAATCCGCCATCGTGATTCTGTGCTTGATTCCGCCGACCGGGTGACGTATGTCTGCCGCGGTGTGCCGGTTCCTTTCGGGGTGCAAACCGGAACCGCCGTCATCCGGGTCCCCGATATGTTCGATATCAATGATGTGGATGTTATTCTATCCATAGAACATACATGGGACTCCGACGTGTCCGTGTCCTTGATTTCGCCGTGGCAAACCGTCGTGTATCTGATCCAAAACGTCGGTTCGAACGGTGATAATTTTACCGATACCTATTTGAATGACGATGCCATTTATCCGTTAAGCAGCGGCATAGCGCCTTTCACGGGGAGCTTTCTTCCTTCGCAATCGCTGTCCGGTTTTAACAGGGAATCCGGGCAAGGCGAGTGGCGGTTAATGCTGGAAGACGACTATCCGAGTACGGATAATGGATCCTTAATCGCGTGGACGCTCATTCTGGGCGGGAGGATCGGGAGCGCTGTTAGCGGCCGGGTCACGGCCTTTGAGAACAGCCAGCCTTTGGCGGGGGCGCTCATCTCCGTGCTGGGCACATCCTACAGCACTCTATCCGATGTATCGGGCCGCTATATTCTGACTGTACCTCCGGACACCTATATGGTTCAATGCTCTTTCGCGGGGCGTTGTGCGGAATATACGGATACTCTCATCTGCGTTTTTGACGACACACTGACGCAGGATTTTGTGCTGGCGCAGCCGGTGTTCTCGTTGCCATATTCGTCTATGAATTTGATGGCATGTAAAGATATCATTATGATGGATTCGCTGAAGCTGGCCAATGGGGGGGACTGCAGCTTAACGTATGAAACCGCCACGCAGACGGATTGGCTGGCGGTCTTGCCGCGCGGTGATACGATCGGCGCCGGGGACAGCTCCCTGATCCGGCTATTTATTTCCACGATGGGCATGGAACCCGGAGACTATATCGGCTCCCTCGAATTTGCGCACAATGCCGCGGGGGGACGGTATTCGATTCCGATTTTCCTTTGTGTGCTGACGCCGTCCGGAATGGCGGAGCTTCCCGCACATTTGCCGCCCGGTTTTTCTTTAGGCGAAGGATATCCGAATCCTTTCAATGCCGCCAGCAGAATCCGGTTCGCGTTGCCCCGTTCGGCGGAGGTCAGATGTGATCTATTCAATGCCGTGGGGCAAAAGGTTCGAACGCTGACGGAGGAGTGGATGGAGGCGGGAAATCATGAGCTTCTGCTCGATGGCGCAGGTTTGACTTCGGGCATATATTTCTTGCGGATGAGCGCGGGCGAATTCCGCGACGTCCGCCGCTTTGTTTTGCAAAAGTGACCGGGCGGATGTTGTTGCATGTTTGAGAGAATGTATTTACCTTTAAGCCTGCGTTTCATTCTGAATCATTCCCTTCGATTTATCCGGTGATTTCCATGCCTTTAGTTCCCGCCAACATTCAAGAGCTTGTTGCTTACCAGCCCGGCCGCTCCGCGGATGAAATCCGGCGCGAGTTCGGAGTATCGCGCGTGATTAAACTGGCATCCAATGAAAATCCGATGGGCCCGTCGCCTAAAGCGGTGGCCCGGATGCAGGCGGCGCTCGAAGATGTTCATTTATATCCGGACGGCGGCGTTAAGCTGCGGCATGAATTGGCCGGACGATTCCGGCTGAAGCCCGCGAATGTGGTGGTGGGATCGGGTTCGGAAGCGATCATGGCCAACGTGATTCGCGCGTTTCTGTGCGATGATGAAGAGGTGCTGACGGCGCAGGGGACGTTCATCGGTTTTTATGTTCTGGCCCGTTCGCGAGGCGTCAAGCTCATCACGGTTCCGCTCAAGGATTATCACTTCGATCTGGACGCGATTGCCGCCGCCATGACGACTCGAACCAAAATTATTTATCTGGCGAATCCGAATAATCCGACCGGAACGATTTTTACGCGCGCGGACTTCGAACGCTTCATGAAGAAGGTGTCGAAAGACACGCTGGTGATTCTGGATGAAGCGTATTTCGAATACGCGTGCGATAATCCGGTCTATCCGGATTCCATGCAGTATCGCCTGGACAACGTCATCACGCTGCGCACCTTTTCCAAAGCCTACGGCTTGGCCGGCATGCGCATCGGCTACGGATTCGCGCATGAAACGCTTTGCGACAATGTTCGTAAAGTCAAGCTGCCGTTTGAACCGTCGGTAATGGCGGAAGCGGCGGGCTTGGGCGCGTTGGAGGATCACGAATTTCTGACGCGCACGTTGGAAGTCAATCGCCGCGGAAAAAAGTGTTTGCAGGAGGCGTTTCGCGATCTGGGATTGAAAGTCGTGCCGACGGACGCCAACTTTTTCTGCGTCATCTTCCGTTCCGAGCCGGACGCTTTGCAGCTCTACATGGATTTGCTGAGGCGCGGCGTGATTGTGCGGCCGCTCGGAGCCTTCGGACTTCCGAACTGTCTGCGCATCACCATCGGCACGGAAGATCAAAACCGGATTCTGATCAACGCCCTGAAAGAGCTGCTGCCCGTCTCCGCCTGAATCCTTGAGGCGTATAAAGTTTTGTTCCAACGGAGGTGCATCACCTCCGCCGCCGGGGAACCAAAGACCCTCGCCCGAATAAGGCGAGGGTCTTTGTATTTTCACGCGGAGGATTTCGTTTCAGGCGGCTACGGCTTCAACTCCATTTCGTAGATGGATCCTTTGCTTACGAACAGCGCGCGAGTTCCGTCGCGGTTTAACGCGGGCGTTTCGGGATGATATTCGGGTGAAGACAAAACGAATTCGCCTTCGCCGGAAGGAAGGCGGACAAGGCGCAGGCTTTGCTGCGCGGGGTTGGCCGTGGAAACGCAGATCAGACTGCGGGAATCTCCGGCCCAGGCGGGCGCGTAGCTATCCGGAATGTCCATCCGCGTTCCGTGTTCGGTGTTCACCAAGAGGATTTTTACGGTTGGGTCGCTCTGCACGGCGGCCACCCAGCGGCCGTCGGGCGAGATCTCCGCGCCGCGCATCCGCGCGCCGTTTTCCGACGCAAAGACCGTATCTTCCTTTTCGTTCAGCACGTAGAGAAATCCGCCGCTGAAATCCCCGTAGGGTCCGGCGTGGCGGAGTTGGTTTTCGTAATTAGTGAACGGGCCGAAGGGCGAGAACCGGTACCAAACCTGATTTTCGATGAGGTACGGACCGTAAACGTCTCCGCTGATGTTATGGGAACGCGGAACGGGATCGTAAAGGTAGATGGAGGAGGAGTACAGCCGTTCCGGTTTGCCGGGGATGGCGTCGGATCGCAGGCGAAAGACAATGCGGTGCCGTCCTCCCGGCTCAAAAACGAAGCGGCGGCCGATGCGATCTCCTTTGGCCACGGAGCGGGGTGAGTCCTCTCCGGATTCATAGATGAAAATTTGTTTTTGGGCGGCATCTGTTAAGGCGAATCGGGTGCCGTCCCAGTCATAGACGGGATCGCGCCAGCCGTCTCCCTGCGAAGGCACGACCAGTTTCACCCCATTATTCTCCGCCGCAAGCAGAGGCGCGGCCAACAAAACAAGAAATATCAGCATGTTCATGGGTAAGTCCGGAACCTTATTAAACTGCAAACAAAGATACGGAAGGAAAGCCGGAAGTCCAAACCGGCGAGCGAATTTCTCCTCTTGAACCTGCCGAGACACGGGACTTGTTCCTGCCCGGCGGAGTTACAGCAAGCGAGAAAAAGGTCTGTCGAGTTGACTAAAGCCCAAAAAGCGATTATCTTAAAGCGATATTAAGAAGCTATAGTAGGTGTCTTTGATTTATTTTGTTAAGTTGAATACAATCAAAGAATTAACTTGATATTTTCGGCGGCTGTTTCGCTTTTTTCCGTTTCCTCCAATTCCTGACCTTCATAGCCGCCGCTTTCCACCCGCATTATACACCATGGCCGCCGGCTGGTTTGCTTCAGCCGCGGCCGGTTCCGATTTTCCGAGGAGTGCCCGTCATGAACATTCGCAAATCGTTTTTCCTGCTGCCGCTGTTTCTAATCTTCGCCGTCAGCGCCTTCGGGCAAAGCCCGTGGCAGGTGGAGTTGCTCGAAACGGGATCAACCGTTGACCCGTGGGCGTTGGATGCGCCGATGGACAGCATTTGCTCCGGCACGGGCCATACCATCGCCGACGGGACCGTGATAAAAATATACTGGGATAACGACAGTACAGGTCAGGATGCGGACGATCCTTTAATGCCTCTGTGCGACGATCCGCCGGCTTGCGTTCAGCAGACTCCTGCGGGTAGCGTGAATTTCAACGAGATGGTGTTCAACAGCGATGGGGAATTCACCATCCCCGGCTATTTCATGTCCACGTCTTCGCCGAATGCCGGGTATTTAACCACGATCAGCAGTGTTCGTTACCCGAACAGGTTCTATCTGCGGATACTACTGCCATCCATTCGAGTTTTTTACGAATCTCCGATTTATAGTCCAACGCCCGGTACACAATCTACACAAGAATGCTCATGGACGTGTTTTACCGATTCGGTTATCACTGACTGTGAAGATCCGCATCCGGTACAAAACTTTCAGGCAACGGACAGTACGCTTTGCACGGGCGCGAGACTAACATGGACTCATCCCGATACGACGGAATTGAACATGTACCGCATTTTTCGGGGCGGGGTCTTGATTGACAGTGTTGTGAACACGGTATGGACTTATTTGGATGTGAATGCGCCCACGGGTCAAACTCTGATATATTCTATTCGGTGCTATAATTATTGCGGCGCGCAGACCGGTATTTCAGAGGCCCGCCAGGACACGGGTTCCGTATATCCGCCGCCGGTGGTGCCGGATGCGATTATGGCCAGTTATGATACGTGCAACTATGTACGGGTACGCTGGCGGTATACAAGTGGAGCAGGTACCGAATCATTCCGTATTAAGCGCAATGATACCACGGTTACGACGCAAGCGGCTTCCGGCAATCCGGGTTGGCGGACTTGGGATCACATTACCACCGATCCGGCCACGGCAAATTATACGGTTGTTGGCTACAGCACGGTATGCGGAGAAGGGACACCCTCCGCTGCGGATCCCGGCTACGCCCTCCAGCCGCCGCCGCCGCCGGATAGCATTATTGCTTCGGATGGCTTGTGCAATTACACATTGGTCTATTGGAGGAATGTTCCCGGTGCCACAACGCATAAAGTGTATCGCTACGACACGAGTGGCGGGAACGAAACCTATGTAGGCAACTCAGCGGTGTCACCTTACAGTGACGGCATCAGTCCTGCCGGTACGGTCTTCCGCTATCGTGTGAGTGCGCAGAATGCCTGCGGCGAGGGCGGGAAATCCGTGGAGTTCGATAATGGATGGCGCGTAAGAAAAGTCAACAAAGTGGCAACGGTCACCGCCAGTGACAGTAGTAACTGTGACACAGTCACGATTACTTGGTCGAATATTACCATGGAAGACAGCTTTAAAGTCATCCGTCAACCCGTGTTGGGTAGTTTTCCCGCGGATACAATCGCACGTTTGGCCGCCGATACGCTAGTGTTTTACGATCTTACAGCCACACCGGGTGTTCGATACAATTACAGACTGTTGGGTAAAAACGTCTGTGGCAATGGCGATACGGTTAGTACCAATCAGGAAGGCTCCCGCAAGGCGAAACCCGGACGTCCCGGTACGCCCATTGCTTCCGACGGCACAGCCTGCAACGGAGTTGTGATTACATGGCCTGACGTGGCTCGTGAAGACAGTTTTATTATTTATCGCAATGATGTGCGGTTGGCAAAAGTCAACGCGAACATTGTAACATATACAGACTTGACAGCGGACACTCTGGGGACGCGCTACGGCTACACAATTATGGCTTGCAATATGTGCGGGTGTTCGACCTCGGTTGTAGATTCAGGCTACCGCAAGATGAAGCCGGAGAGAGTAACAGGACTGGCGGCTTCGGACACGTCTTGCACGAATATCTATCTGATATGGAACAACATTGCGGGCGAAGATAATTACCGTGTGATTCGCAATGGCGGGCTTATCGCAACGCTCGGAGCCAATATTACGAATTATACGGATAATCCCGCACCGGGAACGTACGAATATAAAATTCTTGCCATAAACTCCTGCGGAAATGCAGATACTTCTCTGCCCGACAGCGGTACCAAAATACCGCCGCCGCCGATTGTGGATACCGTTTGGGCGTCCGATGATCTGTGTCCGCATGTTCTGGTGGAATGGTCCAACGTGGCGGGTGAAGACAGTTTTCAGATTCGCCGCAACGGAGCGAGGCTGGATGCTGTGGCCGCAGACGTGCTGTCCTACACGGATATTTCCGCCGTGGCCGGGACGCGCTATAAATACACCGTAGCTGCATACAACGCCTGCGGAGCGGCCAATCCCACCGTCGCCGATTCGGGCGGACGGCGCGCGGTTCCGGATTCGATTACGTATATGTATGCTACGGAAAACAACTGCGACTCGGTGTTTGTTTCGTGGATGAGCATCGGCAACGTGGATACGTACTATGTCTACCGCAATGGAGACTCGCTGGGTTCACAAAGCGGTCTTCTCCAGTTTTTCGTAGACCGAACGGCAACACC
>RPQS01000158.1 GCA_003818605.1 Candidatus Zhuqueibacterota bacterium
CACAGGCGAGAGACTGGATCACGTGCTCGGATGTCTGCGGTTTGTTTCGCAAGCGAATAACCTGAATATCGTACTGATCACGGATGAAGTGGCGGCATGGATGCTGCGCGGAAAACTAACGCGCCAGTTTGCGATTCCTAAGTACCATGCCCTCTCATGGTTTGGTTTGCCCGAGGCCGGGCCGTGCAGTTTGAGCGGAGTGAAGTGGCCGTTTCGCAACAGAAAACTGCGCGCGGACGGTTTTCACAGTCTGTCGAACGAACCAACAAGCGAAAAGATTTCGCTTTCGCAGAGTGCCGGGAAATCTGTTTTAGTCATCAGTCTCAAGCCGCAGAAGTGAGTGACGGCTGTTTGAGGTAAATAATTGACGAGGTATATTTCGTGCGAACTTGTCTGATTGTTATTGCGTTCTGTCTTTCGGCCATCGCTGCCTATGCACGGGAATTCAAGAGTGCGGAAATTGATTCGGCGCTGCGCGTGATCGGCTTGAAGTCCGAGGATTTTATTTCCGACCGGTGCTGGGCGGAGGACGATACGTTTTTACTGCCGAAAATACGCGAAGCTTTACAAAGCCCGCAAGCGGCTTACGAAGTAACGCATGAATTTTCCAACGCTGTTCCGGCCAACGCGGCGGAAGCCGGCAAAATCAAGGGGATGTGCAGCTTCATCGCGCAGCCGTTGCCGGATGCGGTCTATCAGGATATAGACGCGCAATTGGCGGCGGCGCGGCCCACGTTTTCCGATCCGTTCGAGCCGATGCTCAGCGCGTTTGCTTTGGCCGAAGGCTACAGAGTGCAGGCTTTTGCCGGACTCTCACCCGAACAGAAGCGGGCCATGCTCGTGGGAATTCCGATGTGGTTTGAAGACGAGGACAACGCGGCAGACGACACGCTGAAGGGACTCCTGCACAGAGCCTTCGGAGCGGCCATGGATACGACGCAAAACGCAGACGGCGACAGCGTCCTCACGCTGCTCTCGAAAGTAAACCGCGAAGCATTGTCGGCGGCCACGTACGCATTCGCGCGCGGTTTGGCGATGACGACGGAAGCATGGAAAACAACCAAGTCGCCGTTCAGCGCGACGATGATGAGCGGCGTGGACGGCTTGGTGATTGCCACGCGCGAAACTCCGTATGGCACATTCGTATTAGGCGGTTCGGGGCCGAATGTGTATAGCGGAGATTTTGCACTCATTATTGATTTGGGCGGCGACGACCGTTACTTAAATCGTGCGGGCGCGGCGGTGAGCGGATTGGGAAAGAGCGTAGCCGCGGTGATAGATCTTTCCGGCAACGATCAATATTTATCCGGAAAGAACGCGAATTTGGGCTGCGGGATTTTGGGACTCGGCGCGCTGGTGGACGTTTCCGGCAACGACATGTATTCGGGCGGAATGTTCACCCAAGGCGCGGCATTCTGTGGTGCGGGATTCTTTTTCGACGGCGGAGGAGATGATCAATACCGCGCGGGAATTTTCGGTCAGGCGGCGGCGGTGTGCGGAATTTCCGTGATGGTGGACGGCGGTGGAAGAGACGTTTACGATCTATATGAATATGGACAAGGATGCGCGTCTACGTTCGGTGCAGCGGCTCTGTACGACGGCGGCGGCAACGACGTCTATCGCGCGGGTGGTTTCGAGACGCACGCACCGCTCAGGCCGGAAGACTATCGCTCGTTTGCGCAGGGTTTTGCCATCGGTTCGCGACCGCGTGGCGGCGGCGGATTTGCGCTGCTGCATGATGCCGGAGGCGATGATTTTTATAATGCGGAAATTTACGCGCAGGGAGTTGGATACTGGTACAGCTTGGGCGGACTCATTGACGATGCGGGCAACGACGTTTACAATGCCACGCAATACGTTCAGGGAGCGGGCATTCATTTGGCCGCGGGAGTATTGGAGGATAAAAGCGGCGATGACCGCTACGGTTCGCGTTTCGGTCCGGGGCAGGGCGGAGCGCATGATTTAAGTGTGGCTCTGCTCTATGACCATACGGGCGATGACCAGTACATTATTTCCGGCGGTCAGGGAATGGCGATCAACAACAGCGCGGCGATTTTTTTAGACGGCGCGGGCAACGATTTTTACTGCACGAATGAAGCCGATCTGGGCCAGGGCGGAGTGCGCGAAGGTCGCGGCTTCGGGAGCTTAGCTGTGTTCGCCGACGCGGAAGGCAAAGACACATACAGTGTGCCCGGTCGCAAGGATTCGGGAATCTGGATGCAGGGATTGTTCGCGGCGGGCTATGATGCGCCGCGCGATTCCGTGCGACCGCGCGAAACGGAGCCGGAAGTAACGCTGACGGCGGAGGACGAAGCGCGTTCCATCGAAGATTTATTTAAAGACGCATCGCGATGGGCTGTGACGGATAATCGCGCAAAAGTGAAGCGCGCGCGTATGGCTTTGCAGAAAAAAGGCGTGGAAGCCGTGCGTTGGGTGGGACAAAACAAGCTCGAAACGCTCGACGGCTTGGAATTCCGCGCGATTGTGGATTTATTCAAAGCCTTTCCCGATTCAGCGGCGCCGTATTTGCTGAACGCATTACAGAGCGAAAAGCGCACGATGCAGAAAAACGCGGCGGGAGTTCTGGGAGAAATCAAGTATCGTCCGGCAGTGCAAGAGATGATCAGCCAGTGCAGCAAAGCGAGTTCGCAGAGCGTGCGGCGGACAATGCTGGTCGCTTTAGGCGAGATCGGTGATACAACGGCTACGGGATTTGTAATGCAGTCGGCGAAGAGCGGTCAGGAGCGCGAACGGATTTCGGCGGTGGTCAGCCTCGGCAAAATAAAAGATGAACGCGCATACGACATTCTGTTTACACGCGTTTCGGATCCGCAGGTTTTAGTCCGCACGGCGGCGATTACGGCGATTGCCGCGCAGGGACCGGACATCATTTCACCACTGCAAAGGGAATTATCCGCCAGCGAAGGAGAGCGGTTGGAACTTCTACTGCTGTGCACCGAGAGACTGGCGGCGAATTGGAAAGCGGACAGCGCGCGGATGAAAGATGTTTCCAAGTTGTCCGGTATTGTTAAGCGGTATCTGGAATATCCTGAGCCGCGCATTCAGGGGACTGCATTATCGGCGGCCTCGGAAATATTTTCCCCGGCGGATCTTCAAAAGCAAAAGAACAGACTGGCGACGTCGAGCGATCCCGTTTTACGCGCGCGCTTGCGGCAAGTCGAACTCAAATCGAGGTGATTCTTCATGGCGAAAGCATTTCCTTCAGCCAAAGAAATTCTGCGTGATCTGTGCGACATGTTCGGGCCGTCCGGACATGAAGACGACGTGCGCGATTACATCACGAAATTGATCCGTCCGTTTGTAGATGAAATGAAGACGGATCCCAGCGGCAACCTCATCGCCCTGCGCAAGGGAAAGAGTAAAAAGAAGCTGATGCTCGACGCGCACACGGACGAAGTGGGCATTATGGTACGGCATATTGACGACAACGGTTTTCTGCGCTTCGCGAAATTGGGCGGCTGGGACGACCGGATTTTCCCGGGGCATCGCGTCAAGCTGCGTACGCACGACGGCGAATTCTATTATGGTGTGATCGGCATGGCTCCGCCGCACGTGTTGACGGCCGAGCAAACCAGCAAAACGATCAAAGCCGAGGATTATTTTATTGACATTGGTGCGCTGTCGGCGGACGACGTGGCGGAACGCGGCGCGGCGATGGGTGATGTGGGCGTCTTGGATTATCCGTTCTTCGAGTTCGCACCGGATCATTACGTGGCGAAAGCTTTCGACGACCGCGCGGGTTGCGCGCTGTTGATTCTTGCATTGAAAGCAATGGCTGAAGGAAAGCTGAAGACTTCACTCACGGTCTATGCGAATTTTGCGACTTCGGAGGAATTGGGATTGCGCGGCGCGCGCGTGGCGGCTTTCGGAATTGATCCGGATGTCGGAATCGCCGCGGAAGCGACCATCGGTTCCGATTTTCCGGGAGTGCCCGCGGAAAAAAGGCCATGCAGCATGCGTAAAGGGCCGGTGATTTCCATTGTGGATAATACGATGATGGTACCGCGCAAAATGTCGGATTTTCAAATCGAATGCGCGAAGCGGGCGAAGGTGGACGTGCAAGTGAAAATGCCGATTTACGGCGGAACGGATGCGGGCGCGATTCACCAGACGCGCGCGGGAATTTTGTGCGGAGTCGTGGCCGTGCCCTGCCGCTACATTCACGGACCGAACAGTGTGCTGTATTGGCCGGATTTCGAGAGTTCGCAGAAGCTGCTGTTCGAGATGATTAAACGGGTGCACACGCTGGTGGAGTGATGCTCTACGCACTGTTTATTCTGCTGCTGCTGATTGCTGCAATACTTTCGCTTCCGTCAGGTATGGAATTCATCCGCGAAAGGGGCCTCAACCGTCAGAAGCTGATCGTATGCGGTCTACGGTTTCCGTTTCGTATGAAGAAATCGAGCGAGCGGAAAGAAAAGAAGGCGGCAGAGTCTGCGCAGGAACGCGAGCGGAAAAAAGCGGAGAGCATACCGGTCGTTCTGCAGGATTTGAATGTCGAAGACGTGCAGGCCGTGTGGACTACGCTGCGGCGGTTTTCTAATAGCGTTCACCTGCGGATGCATAAGTTGGTTTTGAATATCGCGACGCCGGATCCGGCGGTGACGGGAATGCTGTATGGTCTGTCGTGCGCGGGAATAGGAGCTTTCAATGCATCCGATAAAATTACTTTGAATGCGGATTTCTCGCACGAAATCCCTGCCTTTGACTATCGCATTGAAGTGAGCCTTATTCCGGGACGCGCAGTTTGGGAAAGTATAGGCGCGCTGTGGCGGCTTGTGCTGCGAAAACCTCAACGAAGACGAATGCTGTTTTCTGCTATCGGGAGGAAAAAGAAACATGTCTGAATTAGCGGCGGCGGAACTGCTGGACGTTTTGATGAAGAATCTCAAGGAGATTCTTTCTACCAAGACGATTGTCGGGGAGCCGGTTCAAGTGGGCAAGACGACGATTCTGCCCGTGATGAAAGTGGCCTTAGGATTTGGCGCAGGCGGCGGCACACCGCCTACTTCCGAGAAAGGATTTCACGGCGGCGGCGGTGGCGGTGGAGTGGCGATTACTCCGGTGGGATTTCTGATCGTGGAAGAAGGCCGGGCGATGATGGTCACGCCCAAATCCTCCAAGTGGGATTGGGTCGTGGAGAGTATTCCCGACATGTTCGAGAAGCTCGTGAAGATCCGCAAAGAGTATCAGAGCACGAAAGACTCCCCCGCAGGAGAGTCTTCCGGTGAAAACAAAGCGGCGGAAAGCTGACCTATTTCAGCAGGACGATGCGGATCGGCGCTTGAGACGCGGCGGGCATCGTGAGAAAGTATGTGCCGGATGCGAGACCATTACCGGAGAGTAAAACTCTTTGCATTCCCGGCTTGAGGTTGACGGTCAGCGTACGCACGAGCTGCCCCGTGATGTTGTGCAGCAGAATTTCACGCGATCCGGCCAGTGGACTTTCCACATCGAGAGCGATTTCCGAGTTGAACGGATTGGGGTAAGCCGATACGATGCGCAGCACTTGCGGGATGACGGCAGGCGGCGCAACCGCCGAAACCGAGTCTTCGTAATAGTAGAGAATGAACTCCGCATCTGCGCCCGCGCGGATGGTCAGAGCGCTGTCCTCATACGTGCTCATCACGTTCACTCCCGAGACTCGCATAATGGTATCCGGTTCGGGAATCCCGGCCAGAACGAGCGTCGAGGTTTCGAGCGGGGAATTGCCGACGTTCATCACGCAACGAAGTGAATCCGTTTCCTGAAACTCCGGCCACGGGAAGATGATATTCACCGTAATGGCGGCAACGTTGCGAATGTACGTGGCTTCGATCCTGCGCAGAGCGGAATCTTTTATCACGACATACCTGCCGAAAACCGTGTCATTTTGCATTAGTTCGACGTCCGTCCAGTAGTAGGAATCGTTTTCATCGGCATTAATGGAGACCGCGTCGGGGTAGCGGTTGGCCGTGAAAGCCGACAGCCAATTGCAGACGGAATCCGCGTCGAGAAGATTGATGCCGTGTCCGGCATGTCCGGCGGAATAGAACCATGTCGTGTCGGCGTTATCAAATTCGCGCAGGGAATCGAGCCAGCCGAGCGGAATGCCGTAGGCATCTATCTCCCCTTGCTCCGTGCCATGCGTGGCATAAATCGGGAGATACAGACCGTTGAAGTGCATGGAGCGAGTGGTATCGGCAAAGTGAACGGCACTGGCGCGGTTGTACTCGAAGCGGACGGAGTCGCGTTCGGAGGGCAGGCCGCCGAATGCCGCGCGCATGGAGCGGTTGGTATCACCGAGGGCGAGATACTGTTCCGCCCGATACTGGGCATCGAGAATCGGCGAACCTCCGGCAGTGGCGGCGATGAGATAATCGTCCGGGCCGCAGTTGTTATTGTGCCAGATCATGCCGCCCGCGCCGCCCATCGAGCCGCCGAACATGTAGATGGAATCGCGGCAGAAGGGAAAGCGTTCGGCGATGCAGTCCAGCATCAGTCGGCAGTGCATTTGCGCGCGAGCTGTGTTCCAGTGGCGTTCCTGATTTCCGCGATGGCAGGCGGCAATCCAGCCGCGGTCGAGAGCCTCCGTGTCGAATGTCGAGGCATCGCGCATTTCGTATTGAATGCCGCCGAGCTGGTGCCAGTAGATCAGAATGGCAGGCGGATGCTCGCGCGAATAATTGGCGGGAATTTGCGCCCAGAATCTCAGCGTGTCGGTGTTCGGCAGAACCCAGGATGTGTCAATAACCGTCTGCGCGGCGGCAAACGGGGCCATGACCAGCAGGATGCCCAGCAGCGCGATGCTGAGCCGAATCGAGTAGTTCGAAATTTCTTTCATGTGACGATACCCGGTTACTTCGGAGAGCGTGCTTATGGATCAGTCCAACGAATTTGTCGGGAAGGTGGCCTTGATCACCGGCGGGTCGCGCGGGATCGGCCGCGGCTGTGCGATCAAACTGGCGCAGGCGGGCGCGGACGTAGTGATTAATTATCTGGAACGAGAAGACGCCGCTCACGAAGTTGCCGAATGGGTGAAAGGAATCGGCCGCCGCGCGCATTTGATTAAAGCCGACGTCTGCGACGAAGTGCAAGTGGCCTATATGTTTGACCAGATTCAGACGGAATTCGGCCGGCTGGATATTCTGGTGAATAACGTCGGCCCGTTTATCGTGCGCAGCGTGTTGAAAATGTCTCCCGACGAATGGCGGCTCATGCTGGACGCC
>RPQS01000159.1 GCA_003818605.1 Candidatus Zhuqueibacterota bacterium
GTTCTGCGGCCAGGACAGTATTTTGTTCCCGCGACCACCGATTTGGTGACCTTGATTTCCGCGGCGGGCGGACCCGTGGCGCGCGCACGGCTGTCCGATGTTCGTGTCGTGCGGCCGACGACTACCGGCGAAAACCAGATTATCGAAGTGAATCTGAAGAAATACCTGAAAACGGGCGATAAGCGGCTCATTCCTTCGCTCAAACCGGAGGATACCGTCATCGTCAACGGTTCCGTTTGGCAATTAGTCGCGGACGTCGCGCAAATCGTCAGCGGAGTTGCGGTGGTGGCAACGGTCTATTACTATTTTTTTATTGTGAAGTAGAGACATTTAAAACAGAATATCAAAGGCCGCGCGATGCAGAAGCTTCGCGCGGCCTTTTTATAACCATCATGCCCAAAGTGAATCACGGTTTCGGTTGCTTTTCAGATTTCCGAAACCAAGAGACAGGGGGTTTACTTGAGCAGCATCATCTTACGGCTTACCTCGCCTTCCGGTGTGGACAAGGTGTAAAAATACAAACCGGCGGGAAGCCCGGTGCCGTCGAAAGAGACGCGGTAAACTCCGGGTGAACGGTGGCCGTTGACCGGCTCAGCCACTTGGCGGCCCAAAAGATCGAAAACGCGCAGATTCACGATTCCGCTCTGCGCCAGACCAAACCGCAATTCGGTGGTCGGATTGAAAGGATTCGGATAATTCTGATCCAGGAACAACCGGGCGGGAACGGGAGATTCCCGACGCTCCACGGCGGAATTGTGATGACGAATGACTACAGGATAGGGGGCATAGACACACACCGTGTTGACGGCATCTATGATGCGGACGAAGGGATGGTAAACGCGGCCTTCCGCCGAATTCCTGGTGTTCCATATCAACGAATCCGGTCCGTCATTCTCCGGCCGCGCCGTGCCCGGGGGAATGGCAATGCCCGAGCAGCCCTGCGTATCGGAATCCGTGTAGAAAAAGAGATTCGCCTGCTCCAAAGTGTCAATGCAAATCCAGCGAAGGATGGCCGTGGAGTCCGCGAACACGGTGTCCACCGACGGCGTCACCCATGTGAAGGACGGCGGGTAGTTGGGCGGATTAATGGTAAACACGTACTGCACGGAATTATTGTTCTCGTTTGTTTCCGTCACTTCGTTCAAGGTGTCTATCGTGATTCGCAGCACATGTTCGCCGAAAGTGGAACAAATCCATGACGGAGAAAACAGATAGGTGGACATTCCCTGAGACGGCTCGGAAATCAGCGTATCGAAAAGAAGGTTCGTATCGAGACGTCCGATGATATGGAACGGAGGATAATCGGTTCCGCCGCCCTGACAGGTGCCCCACTCGAGGCGCGCGAACATGGTATCCCCGTATTGCGGCAGCAGCAGCGATGTGGTATCGAGCCGCAGCGGAGTAATGTTCCACGCGGAAATATCAATCCCGCCGTCATCCCAGGAAACGGTGACATTGTCAATAAAGGCGCCGAGGTTTACCACGGAATTGTTGTTGCTGCGGAAGCGCCAGAAAAGGAAAATGGGATTCCGGCCCAGCACGGAAATGCTGTCTCCGTTGGACGAATCCAGATCCGCAAGATTCATGGACATGGGCTGAAAACTGGAGACCATGTAACCGCTGTGCTTCCCGGACATCTTCATGCTCTGGGTGGTCAGCGACGCCGCGGTGGACGCGCCCCAATAGATGGAGTCGAAGCCCGCTTCCGTCCGGTTGAAAAGGTAAAAAGACACCCGGGCCGCAACCGCTCGGCGGAGATCCACCGGGCCGTACGTAATGTACGCGTCATAATTCGACGGATACGTGTCGAACTCCGGATCGTTGGATGGAATCCCAATGCACCAGAGAGCCTGAATGCTGTTCGAGCACATCGCTGTGCTGTAATAGTCATCCTGAAATCCCCACGTGACATAGGGAGGATACGGCGGATAGCGATTCCACTGACGACCGGAATAGGGTGGACTCTGGAACGGCCAGCTGATGGTTGGCAATTGATCGAAGCATTCGGTCAGGACCGTATTCCAGCACGCTTCTGCGGTACGACCGGACGGCAGCAAGAATAACGCCGCCGTCAAAAGAATAATCATGAGGATCGAGGACGAGATTTCGCCTCGGAGGATTCGTCTAAGCAACTTCATCGGTGCAACCCCTCCACGTGTAATTCACAAGACCTCTCCGCGCCGTTGCACGGTCTTATTTCGTTGTCCGTCGCTGTTGTTCTATTTCATCAGCATCATTTTCTGCACGGCATGGCGGTCGGTTGCGCCGGAAACCGCATCCAATCGGCAGAAATACAAGCCGCTTGCCAAACCGGCGGCATTCCACGTTGCCGTGTAAGAGCCGGCCGCTTGCGGTCCGGACGCCAGCACGGCCACTTCCCGTCCCAGCACATCGAAGACCCGTAAAGAAATATCGGCGTGTTCCGTGAGTGAGTACGGAATCGTCGTGGTCGGATTGAACGGATTGGGATAGCACGTTCCCAGCGCGAATTCCTTCGGCGTGACGCTGATATCCGGCTGCGGATCCACGGCCATGGAAGGATCCAACCACGCCAGCGCATTGCCCATGACGGCGTTGCGGCTGGCTTGATCGGCAATCCCTTCGAAGCCGAATCCGAGGTACAAAGTGCGATTAACTTCATTTTGAGCACGGATCGCCGCATGATATATCGAGCCGGAATAATCCGCAGCTGCCGCAGCCGTAGCATCCGCCGGATTGATGGCCGCGGGACGAATCTGATTGGATGCTCCGTCGCCACCCGTAATGTTGAAGTACAGGTCGTTGAAAATGGGATCCTCCGCCGATCCGATGACGGTCGTGCCTTGCGGGAAGGCGACGTCGAAGGTAACATGCAGATAGTCTATAAAAAACGGAGACGTGCGTAATTCATAGGTGATATATTGACCGGTCATGAACAGCGCGCCGCCGTTATTCAGATACGTTTCCAGCATAGCGCGTTCTTCGATGCTGATCGTGTTTCCGTTCGGACAGTTGCCGGTAAACCATACCACCACATCGCGCTCGGCAAGCATCGCGTCCGTTACGGGATTTTGTATCACGTCCCAGACTCCGAAAACTTTGTTCGTTACAACCTGATCGAGTGCATTGGAGAAGTACGACTCCACGTTGCCGTAATCCTCGCCGCAGTCATCATCCACGACCAGAATATGGGGCGCAGCCACGAGGCGGAACTTCTCGATCTTATGCATGCTCACGTCCGCGTTGGAGATCACATGCACTTCCAAATCCATGAAGCCGGGTTGTCCGTTAGTCGAAACGCGCGCGCCCAGCCAGGTTTCCTCTATGGTATTCAACGACACCTGAATGCTGGTGGGATTCTCGGGAACGCTCGAGGCCTGAATGCCTTGGCTCCAGCCCGTCGGCAGATCGCCCACCAGGCTCACCGTGTATTGGTCGGGATTGCAGCCGATATTTTCCATGCGGATCAGATAGCCCATTTCATCGCCGAGTTCCATCCATAACTGGCGTTCATCCGGACACTCGGTCACGGCATCATAGGGAACACGAACCGGAGTCCATGCGGATTGATGCACCCATTTCGTGGAGTAGTTCTGAATGAAGGCAATCACCGACATGCCGTGCGGATCCAGTGTGCTCAAGTTCAGCGAGGCTTGAATCTGATAAGTTCCGCCTAATGGAATGGAAATCGTCTGCCCGTTCGTGTTGGGCCACATATCGCGAAACACGTTGTCAAATTCCGTTTCACCGTTCGCGCCGGGCGGGCTGGTGTAAGTGATTTTATCGTTGATCAGCGCGAGGAACAGCCGCACATTGTTTAGTGCGCTGTCGGTGGCCGTGATTGTTCCGGTAACGGCTACGCTGCTCCCATTTACGCAAGCTTGGAGTTCGATCGTGCAGGGAGCGGCTATCGCTCGCCGCTGGCGGACCTGATTGCGGAATCCGGTTTCCGTTCGTGTTATCGTCGTATTGCCGTTTACAAAACCGGTTGGTACTCCGGTGATGGCGTAGTAGTCAATGCGCGCGTCGTTTTCCGCAGTATTCCAATGGTAGAAAATGTCCGTTGTCTGCGGTCCCAAGGTGTGATACTTGATATTCAATACCGTGTCACGACCGAGGGCATTCAGTACCGTCCGTTCCGTCGGATTCCAGCCGGCGCACGGATTGCAGCCCCAATTCGTAAATCCCTCCGTTAAGACTGTTCGCGTTGCGGACAACGCCGGAAGTACGATCAGTGTTGAAAGGACAAGGGCTAAAGAAACTAAAGCGCAACGCGTCCTCATTCAAGCCTCCTTGCTCACCGTTAGAACCTGTTGCCTACTTGTGGATGTAAACACTATAATATACAACAGATCAAGACGTTATCAAGTCCTCGGCGAACACTTTTTTACCCGCTATCGCGGGGATGTCTGAAGTCAGGGATGCTTATTACCTCATATCATTTATCAGCTATTTTCCGGAGACACTATATCTTGCAGGAATAATTCACCGACCGGGATCGGTCAAACAGAATACAATATCGGAGCAAGCCAGCAGGCCGTCACGGGAAAAAAGAGAGGCACGACAAACGAATTAATCTGTCGCGCCTCCCAATTACGGTGATTTTTGCGGTTTAAGCTGCCGCCGGACGGGGTCGGCTTGTTTTAGTGGCCGGCGGCGGTTTTCAGGGTAAATCCTTCATTGCCCAGAACATCCTTAAACTCGTCTTCGATACGCGAGAGTCCTTCCGGGGAGTTAGCTTCAAAGCGCAGAACAAGGGTTGGCTGCGTATTGGAGGCACGGGCGAGGCCCCAGCCGTCCTTAAACCTTACGCGAACTCCGTCAATATCCACGGTTTCGTAGCCTTTTTTCTTGAATTCGGCTTTTACTTTGTCCACGAGGCCGAACTTCACATCATCGGGGCAGTCCACGCGGATTTCCGGAGTGTTGAAGGCTTTCGGCAAATCGGATAATTCTTCGGAGAGCGTATGGCCGAGGCGGCTGACGATTTCCACCAATCTACCCGCGGCGTAAATACCGTCGTCGAAACCGAAATAGCGGTCGGCAAAAAAGAAGTGGCCGCTCATTTCGCCCGCCAACAGCGCTTTTTCTGTCCACAATTTATTTTTAATGAGTGCATGTCCGGTCTTCCACATGATCGGATTGCCGCCGTGTTTTTTTACGTCGGCGAAAAAATGATCGCTGCTTTTCACGTCGGCGATCACGGTCGCGCCGGGATGTTCGCGTACGATGTCGCGCGCGAACAGCGTCATAAGTTGATCGCCCCAAATTACTTTGCCGTTCTGGTCAATCGCTCCCAAACGGTCGGCGTCGCCGTCGAATCCCACACCCACTTCGAGATTTTTCTCGGCCACTAATTTTTTCAGAGCGGTCAGGTTTTTTTCCACCGTGGGATCGGGGTGGTGATTGGGAAAGCGGCCGTCCACTTCGCTGTATAAATCGAAAACGGTGGCTCCGAGTGCGCGGAATATTTTCGGTGCGACCGAACCGCCCACGCCGTTGCCGCTGTCCATACCCACGCGCACCGCGCGGTCGAACTTCAGATTTTTGGAAAGGAATTCCACGTACGGATCGAGAATTGCGTAACTTTTCACGGGCAGCGGCGACGCTTTTTCGTAGTCGTTGCGCTCGATGAGGCTGCGGATTTCTTGAATCTGCTGGCCGTAAACGGCGGTCTTGCCGAGAGCGGTTTTGATGCCGTTGAATTCGGGCGGATTGTGCGAACCGGTGATCATGACTCCACCGTCCATCGAAAGGTGCGGCGCGGAAAAATACAAGACGGGTGTGGGGCACTGGCCCACGTCGGTGATTTCGAGACCCGTGGAAACGAGTCCTTCTTTCAGATCGTTCGCAATGCGCTCGCTCGAAAGCCGTCCGTCGCGGCCCACGGTGAACCGCTTCGCGCCCTGCCGTTTCAGAAACGTGCCGAGTCCTTTGCCGATTTCGCGCACGTCGGGCGTGGTGAGATCAGTCTCCACCAGCCCGCGAATGTCATACTCTCGGAAAATGAGGGGATTAACTGCCATCTTGACCTCGATTTGTTCCTACTACCTTCGTATCTCATGCAATTATATTTTGTCGAACAGCAAAAGAAAAACGTGATAAATCCGACGTAACTATTCTGTACTACGAAATGGTGTAGGGCGTGTACGAACTTTCTTGGATCTAAAAATGCCAGCTGTCTCTAAATTGAAATTAATCGAACAATTTGCTTTTCCTGTAACAAAGGCATCTCGAAGTGCCTTTCCGCGTTTCATTTCTTTTTGAACGATGCTTGTAAAGAAAGCAACTTCTACGCCGGAAGTGCCGCGTACAACAAGAGGTGTTCGTGTCTTTATGTGGTGAATTTTGCCAGACTCGTCCTTTTCTAAAAGAACTAGGTGGCATGGTTCTGAGTATTCAGCTTTGTTCTCGTCTTGAACAGATAACTTAGCTTTAGTGTTAACTAAAAATGCAGTTGTGCTTAGGTTCGCGATATACATTTCTATTTCCCACAAGGAATTTTCGTCGACGATTTCGCGAATGGGTGATACAACATCTTTTGCAGTTGCCAACATTTTCTCCACAAGTGAACGAAGAGACATAAAAGTCGTCATAATTGCGGTCGTGTCTTGATGAGCGATCATTTTAATAAAAGGATCGCATTTTTCGCGCAGAAGTGGATTGGTTTGAAGTCCCCGTCCGAACGAAAAAGGAGATCTTCCAGGAAAATCGATCCAGACACAACCCTTATTTTCCTCTGGTGAAAAAGTGCAGGGTATACAAACCGGTAACGTATCATTCGTCTGAGGTATTACCAGACTATTAGAAGCAACAAAAATGAGGATCCACTTTTCCCATAACGAATTAATTAGCACAGATCGTATATTGTCTTGCAAAGAATTTTTATCGCCAACAGTCGCTGCTTGAATTGCTTTATTAACTATCTCCAACATATTGGGCGCTGTTTTCAACACTCCTTTTATTTCATTATATGTCTTTCCTATTTCCTTTAATGCACATTTAGACTGAAGCCTGTTTAAACATACTTCACCTGCGATTGCATCCACTACTGCTTTAGGAACCTCTACCTCAAGTGCCAATTCACGATAATCACCACTAGAGCACATCTCAAAAACATTTGACAGTTAGCTCGCGGTCTCGTATCTTGTGAACCTCTCATTTTGCGGAGGTTCAGAAGATGGATTTGACCGATGAACAGTGGGCGGTGA
>RPQS01000160.1 GCA_003818605.1 Candidatus Zhuqueibacterota bacterium
CGAATCGCGGATTCGGTGCGGTTGACGTGCTGTCCGCCCGCACCCGAGGCGCGGTAGGTGTCTATTTTCAAATCGTCGGGTTTGATTTCGATTTCGGGCACATCATCCACTTCAGGATAAACGAAAACCGAGGCGAACGACGTGTGCCGCCGCGCGTTGGAATCGAACGGTGAAATGCGCACCAGCCGGTGCACGCCCAATTCCGCCTTGCAAAAACCGTAAGCGTATTCGCCGATGACTTCAATGATAACGCCGCGAATGCCCGCTTCCTCGGCGGATTCCAGATCCAGAATATCGGTTTTCCAGCCGCGCGTTTCGAACCAGCGCATGTACATGCGCATCAGCATTTCAGCCCAGTCGTTCGATTCCGTGCCGCCCGCTCCGGGATGGATATGGATAATCGCGTTCCGGGCGTCGTCGCGGCCCGTAAGCATCGCCCGCATTTCAAGGTTTTCGAACTCATGCAAAAAGCGACGGTGCTCCTCATCCAGTTCGCTTTCCGAAAAGCCGCCGCTGTCCAGAGTCGCAAGTTCGCAGAGGGCTTCGAGATCAGAGAGACCGCTTTCCACTTTACGATAGGTTTCCACCCACGAGCGGTGGTCGGACAATTGCTTGACCAGTTTTTGCGCCTGCTGCTGATCGTCCCAAAATCCGCCGGCGGCGGAGAGCTCTTCGAGCTTTTTTATTTCGTTTTCGCGCCGCGCAAGGTCAAAGCGACCTCCGCAAATCGTCGAGCTTCGGTTTCAGCTCCTCGATTTCATGCTGCAATTCTTCAGGTTTCATGGTATCTCTTCTTAATGATGAACGATGAATGATGTAGGCCGAGATCAACCCGCACCGTAGTGACACAGCTTGCTGTGTCTATGAATTCGTAGTGCCGCACGGCAGTGCGCTCTTTATTTCCGCCGTGCGCGGGTCGCTGACCCCGCCGGAATCTTCTTCAATACTAACTAGCGGCGATTTCCGACCGTCGTCTTTTTATTTGTTTCCGGCGGGATCACAGATCTCGCTCGGCGGATGAATTCGACACAGCAAGCTGTGTCACTACATAATCTGCCATCCATCCCTCATCCTTTGCAAATCAATAAATCTTTTCCACGCTTGTCCCCGGAAAATAAAACTGCAAAATCTCTTCGGCGGTTTTGCCTTCGGCGGCCTGGCGCGCGGCTCCGCACTGGCACAACCCCACGCCGTGACCCCAGCCCGCGCCGCTGAACACGAATTCCTTCGGCATGCCCTCTTCATCGTTGACCACGTCCACGATAAAGCAGGAACTCTCCAGCGCGCTGTGCGAGAGCGCGCGGCGAATGCGCAGTTCGCGCTGAATGCGCAAATTGCGCCGCGATCCTAAAATTTCCACTTCCATCAATCGCCCGCTGCGTCCGCGCTTGATCGGCAGAATGTCGTACAGCGTGCCCACGTCCGTGCCGGTTTTTTCGCGGATGATTTTTTCCAAATCTTGCCGCGAAACCGCGACTTCCCAACGGAAATGCTTGCGCGAGTAATCAATGGAAATCGGCAAATTGAGTCCCGACAGATTGCAGCACACGTCGGGCGAGGATAGAATCCACTTGCGCACACCCGCTTCGGTCGTCAGATCGGGCATGTCCGGATTCGGCGAACATGAACACGGCCTTCCGTGTTCGGGATGTCCGGTCGGCATCATCCACGTGGCGGAGGCGTCTTCCGTATGCCCTCCGCACACCGCGCTGTAATGCGGCTCTACCAAAACGTCGTCATTGACCAGCACCATACCCCGCGTGGCCTCTACCGCCGCCGACGTGCGCGCGTCTTCCTGCGTTACGCCGCTGTAAACCTGACAGTGCACGTGCGCGCAGAGTTCGAAAGGATCGTTCAAATGTTTCGTGGATTTTTCCGCCAGCACTACGGATCTTGCTAAAATCGCCTGCGCCTTCAAGGCTTCGGCGGGAAATCCGGCGGGCATTTCGGAAGGCACTACCCCGCGCAGATACGTGTCAATCGTAATTTCGTTGATCGCAGCCAGCCGTCCATGGTGATCTAAATAAACTTCGAGCGTTCCGGCATACTCCCGGTTCTCCGTTTTTTCATATTTGAATCCGCTGCCCGTGCGAATGCCGTAAATCGTCAGATACGCTTCGGGCGTCACCGGCACCAGCCGAAATCCGTCGCGCAGCGTAAAGGTTTCCACCAAGTCCGCATCGAAAAGTTCCACCGTGCCGCGCGTGTCTTTCAGCACTTCGCGCACAATGCGCGGCGCGAAATCTTCTTCGAGTGAATCAATTAGCGGCTGCGCGGAAGCTTCATCCTTGAAATTTCCGACCTGCACGCGATAGAGCGTATTGTCGCCCACGATGCGGTTGTCCACTTCAATCGGGCCGCCCACCTGCCGGACGGCGGCGGGAAGATTGCGGCTCTCGAAACTCTCGGCCAGCTTCATCGCTTCGTCGTTGCTTTTAAATGCGCCGACCAGCACGCTGAAAAGAAACCGCGCCTGCGCGGCTTCTTCGACCCGCGCCCGCCATTTCACGGCGGAGGGTCCCACTTCACGCACGAGTTCGCCGTTCATTTTCTCGACACAATACTTGCCGTGAAGCTGAAACGTGAGTTTTTCGTAGTCTTCCAGGAGACCGACACGAACAGTTCTGGCATTCGAACGCGCGGTAGTTGTCATAGATAAGGTGTTGCCTTCAGTCAACGAGGCGGGTTGCGAGATCAAATCATACGTAACGGCAAACAACATGCCCACCAGGGCAATCGCAGTCCACAATAAGGCGCGCGGGCTGCCGCGTCGGCGATTCGGCCGTCGTTCAGCCGCTCTATTGTGCCGCATTATTCGCAGATATTTCGGAAAGACACAAGGTATGAGCCGAGGCGGCAAAACTCCGCGCTGCCTCTTTGGGCAAAAGAACCGATAAGCGGCTTTCTGTCACGTGGTAGGCCGCGGTTTGTTCAAGGAACGGAGAAAGTTTGCGCTGCACGGTTGTTGCCAATTCGCTCGCGCTGCCCACACCGGGCCCAATCAACGTAACCAACGAAAGTTGCTCGCGCGGAATTTCCGGTTTGCCGAAAATCGGAATCGCGCCGCCGCTCTCATTAGCAAGTACTAAGAGTCCGCGTCCGCCGGAAAGTCCCGCCGACAAAGGCGAGCGTCCCAGTTCGCGCAATTGCTCGATGGCTTGCGTAAGACTTCGCGTGGAATCGAACAGATAGCACTGCACGTTTTCCGAAAGCACGACGGACGTGAGCGTGCGGCGGCCCAGCGGCTTATTCGTTAGAATCGTTCCCGCCACACCGGTTTTGGAATTGCCGATGGCAAGTTTCACTTTGTGTTCGGCGGCCATTTCCACGGCGGGCACTTGCAGAATCTTCGCTCCGCAGCCCATCATCTGCAAAACTTCCTGATAGCTCATCTGTGGAATCACGCGCGCGGAAGGGATCAGTTTCGGATCGGCGGACTGTACGCCGTTCACGTCTTTCATGAACTCCACGCACTCCGCGTTCAGCGCGACGGCGAGGCCCACGGCGGTCGCGTCCGTTCCGCCGCGTCCCAAAGTGGAAATATTTTTATCGGTCGTGATTCCCTGATAGCCCGCGATGATGGGAATCTGTCCCCGGTCCAGAATTTCGCGTACGCGCTGCGGGCGGATTTCCACGATCTGCGCGGCGGTGTGAACGGTGTCGGTAATGATTCCCGCCTGCGCGCCCGTCAGCGAAACCGCTAAATCCTCTTCGATGGCGTTCAGCGCGAGCGCGAGCATGGCAATCGAAATGCGTTCGCCCACGGAAAGCAGCACGTCCAATTCGCGGCCCGCGGGACTCGCGTTCACGCCGCGCGCCATCGAAAGGTAGCGGTCGGTGGTATCGCCCATCGCGGAGACCACGATCACGAGCTGCGCACCGGCCTTGCGGCGGTCGTAAATGATCCGCGCCACGTGCCGGATATCTTCCGCGGTGGCCAGCGCCTTCCCGCCGTATTTCTGAATGATAAGAGACAAATGAATTTTTGCGAATTTTCTTGTAATTTTTCCGTAGGGGCACAGCGTGCTGTGCCCGTGTCTGAGTGTTTCCGTAGGGGCACAATATATTGTGCCCGATTTTCGCCGAGCGTGGGTCGCTGACCCTCCCGGAATCTGACCGTCTTCGGTCATCCTGAGCGAAGCGAAGGATCTCGTACGCCGTGCGCGACGGACTTGAACTCTGCTTGTCATTCTGGACACCGCATCAGCGGGCGTCCAGAATCTCATTTTTACGCCGTTGTCGGTTTCCTAACCGGCAATGGTGACAACATCACCGCAAGGTGTTCCACGTGGGGCCTCTCCAGACGCCCCCTTTCGAATTCTTCAGAGGGGTGACTCTGGAGAGTCACCACCGGAAGTAAATGATCCGCGCCACGTGCCGGATATCGTCCGCGGTGGCCAGAGCCTTCCCGCCGTATTTTTGAATGATAAGGGACATGAAGAAGGATAATTCTGTGGTATTCAAATCCTCTCGACCGCATGGTCTAGGCATCTATTCCAACTCTTGCTATCAAGAACAAGACATTCTGATACAATCTCAAATCCATATTTACTTAGAGAATTGGCACGAATGTGTTTCGAAAGTTCTATTTGAATAGCATCAAGGAAGCCACCAGTTGTCTCCCGCAACTTCTCATCACCGACAAATAATATAAACAACCACGATTTACTAAGAGGATTTGTTGTCGAGGGCTTACCACCAGACGGAATCGGGTGGAGATTATCGAAAGTATCGAATAGCTTCGCACCAACCTCAGAGAGTAGTCCACTCGATAGATAGTCCCTAAGGGAGTCGCGGTTCTGTTTTGTTAAAACCTGTTTCCTTTCAGCTTTTGAAGGATCTTTTATTTCGATAAAGAGGACTTGTGTTTCGGCTTCAACTATTAAATCGACACTTTTCGGTGTATTCTTGCGGAATCGAGATTGCTGGACTCTGTCGAATTGACATAACCACCAAATGTCTTTAAAATAGAATACTAACGGTCCTTCACGAGATATAATATCATGATCGAGATGCAGAGATGTAGCTTTCATCGTGAGCCCCCCACGGCCTTCTCTATTGCCCGATCATATAAGCTTGTATATGTTTCAAGTATTGTGTTAGGATCAATGTCAAGAAATATCGGACTACTATTCACCTTGATGTCATTGTCCTTACGATAGAGGGAATGAAAAACAATTTTATCTCCTGATTGGCGTTGAATATCAAATTCTCTTAGCGTATTATAATCGTGGGTCGAAATAAATATTTGGGTGCCGAGACGTTGCAGTTCAAGGAGAATCTCAACCACAGTTCTTGCGAGTTTTGGATTAAGATTTGATTCCGGCTCATCCCACAAGAGAACAGCATTGTTTTGAAGCGTTCCATTCTGGATAAGTACCCAGATTAAGCCAAGCTTTCTAAGACCTTCTGCCACTAAAGAGAACTCGATTACCCCATGCTTGTCTTTGAGAAAAAATTGCTCTCCTTTTATCTGAACTGTTCCTTCCATTGCTTTTCGAATCTTATGGAGCAACTTCAGGCGTGGCGTATCGGCTGCCCCTCTTCGTAACGGGATCAATGCGCGTTGGATAATATCATTGTATGTGCTGTCAAAACTGATTCTGTGATCTTGATATAAGGACATAAATCCGGGAGAGTGACTAAGCATTTCTTGAACCGGAATCATAACGCAGTCCATTCGTACGTTCGTCCAATCAGATAATCCTTGTGTTTTTGGAGTATCTGCTTCGCGGGGTGTAAACGCTATGCCGATTTTTGCATCTGTGCGACTAATTTTTATTTCAGCTTTATCTACTCCCCGTCTTCTGCGAACCAATCTTCCAAGACGTTCGTCCAAGGGGGCAAAAACTCTAATAAGCGCTTCATGAAATGAAGAACCGTTGTACGAGATATCTTTTCGAGTAATATTGCATGCGGCATAGAGTGCTTTTAAAACATGTGTCTTCCCTGTGCCGTTTTCGCCGATAAAGATATTTATCCCTTCAGAAAATTCCATTTGGATGTCTTTGAAGGCTGTAAAATTCTTGAAATGAAGATTCTTAACTGTGATTCTGTTCATGGTAAAACTCCTTAACGAGATATTTGTCCCGTCGCAGTTGAAAAAGCGGAATCAAAGCAGTGGAAAAAGCCACACGTAATAAAAGGCTGTTGCTTTGATTTCAATCAAACTTCTTTTCCATCTCCACTCTCGTGTACACAAGCTCAAAGCCGAGCCGCAATGCATTGCGCTGGGAGCCGCCGCCGGGCAGGGCCATCATCACGGCCAAGTCGCAGCCGTTCTCCGCCGCGGTGGTCAAACGCGCAGAAAGTAAAGCCGTGTGCGCGCCCCGGTTGCGGCATTCCGGCACCACCGCCGCCGCGAAAAACGAGGCGCAGCCGTCCGCCATGTCCAATGCCGCCGCTCCCGAAGGCTGATCTTTGCAAAACGCGATGTACGCCTGCGCGCCCGGTTCGTGAAACATGGCCAGCGTGGCTTCGATGGGAAAGGCAATACTCTCATCCGTGGCAAATCCGCGTGCCAGCGTTTCCGCCCACAATTTATCTTCGTCCGGCGCGGCCAAGCGCACGGTCACGCCCTCCGCGGGCGGGGGAAATTTATCCTGTGCCGAAAGAATTCGCGCGTGCGTGTCGTTGAAATTGCTTACGGCATAGCCGCGCTCGCGCAATAAATCCAAAAGCGATTTATCCGAGAACGGAAAAAGCTGAATCCGTACCGGCTCATGTCGCGCGCGGTAGAACGCTTCGATACGGTCCAAATCATCCGCGCTGACCGGCCCGTTTAATCCGAGACACATCACCCGCGAGGGGGGAATCTTAAAGCTCGAATAAAACGCGAAACCGCCGCCGATCATCGGGCAGGCCGCGTTCGATCCGGGAGCCAGGCGGCGGAGCGTCTCCGCGTAATTGGTCATCCCCGCCGCCTGAATTCCTTCGATTCTTTGCGCGAGTTTCAGATCGGGAAACATGCCGCTACCTAAGTAAAATCATTTTCCGGCATTCGGAAAACTTGCCGGACTGCAAGCGGTAAAAATATATTCC
>RPQS01000161.1 GCA_003818605.1 Candidatus Zhuqueibacterota bacterium
CAACAGGTAATTGAACGACGGGCTGATGACGTCTTCGCGCACACCCAATCCCTTGCCGATTCCCTTGGCAATCACGGTTTTGCCCGCGCCGAGTTCACCCGTGAGCGCAATGATTTCGCCGCCCACAAGCGTCGCGGCGAACTCCCGCGCCCAGGACTCGGTTGCGGAAGGGGAAGAGGTGAGGATGGATTCGATGCTCACAACAATTGTTTATTTTTGAACTGGATTGACGATTCGGCCCATAAAAAGCAGTGCGCCGTTTTCGTTATCCACGATGGCAAACAAATAGGGATGATTTACGATAAATTCAGTTCTAGACATTGGAGCACTACAAGGCATCGTGTACGCAGTCGCTGCTGCGGCAACGGTTCCGGTTTCATCCACTTCTACAAGTGCGCTATGGATTACATTATCAACCCATACAGGTCCATACGCAAACATGCTGTTGAGATCAGCCTGTCCGGCAAGAAATAATTTTTTCACTCCCATGTTACAAAGAACAGGTATCAGGTATTTCCGGTTCTCCAGTTTTAAACGCGGCATTGCTATAGTAATGCCTTCGAGTGGAGACATCGCCTGCTTCCATTCATTCCAGGAAGATATATTCAATTTCGAATCAAGTGCGGGAAGTCCATACGTTTCATTAGGGAGCAAGATCATCATGGAAAACCGCCCGCCCTTATAGGGTAATTCGAGAAATTGAAATGTTGGTGTATTAAAAATACGCAATTGGTTCATCAACATCTTCTTGTGCATCATCATTACATGAATGGTGTCTTTAACCGTCTTATTAAAGACAGCTTCGCTTGTACTTTTCGGTTCGAAAGGATAAGACCACCGGCCTGCAAAATAGAGAGTATTGACCAGCACAGCGACCGTTAACGGATGTATGTCGTCCGGAGAAAGCATTCCCGGTATTTTCCCTTTGGTTTTTTCATTGACCCACGCATTAATCCGGCCGCGTGTTTTTTCCAATTCGGCAGGATCATGAAAAATAACCGGCTGAAATTCGCCCCGGCATAAACGCGTGAACCAATCACGATAATCCATACGAATGGGGCAAATATTATCCGAAAACAAACCGTCGCCGACAAGAAAAGTCGAAGACGTGTCAAGCTGCAGTTTCTTCTCAAGCCGCATCAACATATCCGGCAATGCCGCCCGAACGGAATCTGGCTGCGCGTCAAGATGGAGAGCTTTCCGAATCTCGTCGGCGGTTTCACCGCGCGCGCCTTCACCGACCATCGCCAACGCAATAAAGTTTGAGAATGGCGAGAAGATTACATTTGTATCCGGCGAACTCGTCTCCACCAGCTCGCGATACATATCGAAGGCGAAAAGATTGGCCGCTTCAACAAGTGCAAGTTCCTTAGCGGATGGTGGTGGAAGTGTATCAGCCGGGATGTTTACAATGGGCTGAGCGGATTGATTGTCCGGTTTTGGTTCTTTGACTGAGCGCGATTTGCAGCCTGCCAATACGCATAAACCGATAGTAAGAACAACTAAAAATTTGTACATGAGTGTTCCCTTGAAAAGTGCGTTGAATTGTGTTCCATATATTCGCCGCGAGCGGGTGCCCTCACCCCTCGCGCGATTCAGATTCCGGCGGGTCAGCGACCCACGCTCGGCGCGCCCATCCGCGGGGTAAGGACACCCCGCGCAGCGATCAGGGAGCCACCCCTACGAAGACGCCCACCTTTCATCCCCCCGCACGCGGAGGGAGAACCCGATTCCGGGCACGAGGGACGCGTACCTCGGCGATCTTTGCGGTGGTTGCGTTGCACAAAGATCGCACTGCCGTGCGCGGCTACGGGTGGTAATTGGACGCGCCCAACGATGTGCTCATGACCGCCTGTCTTCAAACGAGTACATCTTGCCGGTGTGGTGAACGACGTCGCCGAAGCGGTGCATGTAGTTCATTTCATCTTCCGAAAGCGGGCCTTGCTCGAAAACTTTCAGATTTTCGCGGAGCTGTTTTTCATTGCGTGGGGCGGTCAGGCAGACGTCCACATGATTATTCGAAAGCACAAACCTGTAGCACATTTCCGCCGTGGGAATGGGTTCGCTCTTCGGCCAGCCGCGCGGGCGGCGCAAGAGATAACCCCAGCGCGTAGCGGTGTAGCTGATGAGACCCGGATCGTGCGCAGCCAAATGCGGGAAGATTTCCCGCTCGGCTCCGCGATGGGCGGCATTGTAGCGAATCATAAAGGTGTCCAGCTTCCCCTCCGCCGCGAGCTTTCCCGCGAACTTACGGTCATGGCAGGAAAGCCCGATCCCCCGCACTTTTCCCTCCTCGCGGAAACGGCACAATTCCTCCACAACTTTATCGGGCATCTGCTTGGGTTTCATTACGCCCAGAAAAAGAAAAGCATCAATGTAATCCGTGCCAAGCTGCCGCAGCCGTTTTTCCAGAGTCCGCCGCAGATTGGGATAGCCCCAAATCAGATTGTAGGCTCCGGTCACGATGACCAGATCCTCGCGGCGGGTTTGGGAAACATCGCGCAGCACGCGCACCATCTGCCCGTCGAAACCGTAGCAAAAGAAAACGTTGATGCCCGCATCCAGCGCATGATAAATGGTTTTCTTGCCCGGCCAGTAGGTTCCGGACAGGCCGAGCCGATGGACGGGAATGCCGGTTTTGCCGAGAACGGATTCGGAAAAGGTTTGGGGCATGGATTGATTCGGGTTTAAATGAGGGGTGACTCTGGAGAGTCACCACCGGGGAAAAAGAAAGATCGCACTGCCGTGCGCGGCTACGATTTCCGCTTCATCGTTCATCATTTCTGCTTCATCCTTCATCCCTCATCCTTCATCCTTGCTTCTACCCCTTTCCCTCCATTGTGACGACGGGCAGAATCATCTCTTCGAGCGAACAGCCGCCGTGAAGGAAGCTGTCTTTATAGAGGGTAAGATATTTGTGGTAGTTGGTAGGATAGACGAAATAGTAATTCTCTTTGGCGAAAATGTAGCCCGCATTCAAACCGCGGCGGGGCAGGCGGAACTTCTCCGGTTCATTGGCAATAATGGCGGGGCGTTTTTCCACTTTCAAATTGCGGCCGTATTTGAAGCGCAGTCCGGTGGAGGCCTCGCGGTCGCTGACCACGCGCGCACCCTTTTGCGCGCGGATCGAACCATGATCGGAAGTCACGACCACCGTCCACTTTTGCTTGGCGAACGCGATTAGAATCTGCCGCAAGCTGGAATGTTCGAACCACGCGCGCACCACGCTGCGATAGCCCGCTTCGTGCGGCAGCATTTCGCGGATCACATCGCTGTGGCTGCGGCTGTGGCCGAGCATGTCCACGAAATTGAAGACCATCGAAACCAGACGGTTGTTGAAATACTGCGAAATTTTCTTGGACGTGTTGTTGGCCTCTTCCGGATCGAGAATTTTTACATATTTCGGCTCCGGTTCGATGAACATCCCGTTTTCGCGGAGCTGCTTATCGAGGAGCTGCCGCTCAAAGCGATTCGAAGACAGTTCATCCTCGTCGCTACGCTTCCATAAATCGGGATAGTCTTTTTCGATATCGCCGGGAAACAGGCCGGAAAAGAGCGCGTTGCGGCTGTAGGGTGTAGCGGTCGGCAGAATGGAAAAGTGATAGTCGCGGGTGATGCGGAAATTGTCGTGCAGCAGCGATTCCATGGCAATCCACTGATCCGCCCGCATGCAGTCAATCACTAAAAAGAGAACGTTCTTGTTTTCCGCCAGACGCGGCATGACGAAGCTGCGAACGACGTCCACGGAGAGCGGCGGAGCATCCGTGCGTCCCCAAATCCAGTCTTCGTAGTGTTCCTCGACATACTTGCTGAATTCTATATTGCATTCTTCGCGCTGGCCTTCCAGCGAGTTCCGCAAACCTTCGTCCGGCAGGCGGTCGAGTTCGATTTCCCAAGCCGACAGCCGCGCGTGAATATCCATCCATTCCCGCCAGCCGGGACCCTCTGACAGTTTTTGCGAGACCTGCCGGAACTCCGTCAGATAGTCGCGGGTGACGATCTTTTGCTCGATCTGTGTTTTCTCGATCACTTTTTTCAGCGCCACTAAAATCTGCGTGGGATTGACCGGCTTGGTAAGGTAATCCTTGATCTTGCCTCCGAGAGCGGAGTCCATCAGGGCCTCCTCCTCGGATTTGGTAATCATGATGATCGGCAGGCTGGGACGCTTTTCCATGATGGCGGCGGCGGTTTCGATGCCGTCCATGCCGGGCATGTGTTCGTCGAGAAGCACGACGTCGAACGTTTCGCTCATCACGCGGTGGATAGCGTCTTCGCCGTTGGTTACACCGATGACGTCGTAACCATATTGCTGCAGATACAGAACGTGGGCTTCGAGCAAATCAATCTCGTCGTCAGCCCAGAGAATGCGTTTGGTTTCAGGCATCGAAAATTCCTATTGATCTTGCCTTGTTAAATGTAGAGAAGAATGGCAATCCGGATTTATCGAAGTTTGTTTTCCGGTTCTACATGACGTGACATCGAACGATACAATTTGATTAATTGCGGATCGCTTTTTTTGAGGGCGCGCAAATGTTTTTGAATCGTCTTAATATCGCCGCGAACCGCCGGGCCGGTCAATGCGCCGGCTGGCCCGAGCTTCTGGACATTCTTAACCGTCTCTGCGGCAATCGGCAACACGGCTTTTAGCGCGCGTTTTTCGGAGAGACCGATTTTTTTCAGAATGTCTACCGCGATCAGAAGGTCACCGGCCACGAATCCGCAAGCGAAAACCGCGGAAAGATGGTAGAGCACGCGGTCGGCGGCGCGAACGCGGAGAGGAACTCCGCCGATGACACGGGCAAGCTTAAAAGCGTCTCGATTGCCGCGCGGATTTCCCTCGATTCCGAACGTGATCCCTTTCAGGCTGACCTCCCGGCTTGTGGGAGGAAAGGTCTGATAGGGGTGCCAAGCGGCCACTCCGGCCCCGCATGCCTCTAATTCTTTCAAGACCTCTTTGCCCAGAGTGCCGGACGTGTGCAGAACGGTCAATCGTTTCCACGGAAGTGACTGGCTGGCTAAACCGCGAGAAATAGAGGCAATTTGTGAATCTTTAACGCAAATAATTATAAAACCATTATTTTTCAGTTGACTCGGATCGGTCAGATATTTGGCCTTTATTTCACGCGCCAACCTGCGTTCACGCACCCGGCCTTTACCTACTAAGATAAGCGGGCCGATTTTCTTATGGGCAAAGGTTCTGGCCAGAGCGGTTCCGACTGCTCCCAGACCGATGATTGTGATAGGAATTGGCTGGATTCTTTGCATCTATCAAAATTACCACGAAGAGGCTGCAAATGCAAGCTTTTTGTCGGTCTTAAATGCAGGTTTGAGGCCGATTTCCTTGACAATCGGCGGAGGAATCGCTAACTTTTTAGGTTATGGGATAGTCCGTCTCAAGGGCAAATCCAGCCTCCCACTCAGACAAGCCAACCCAAAGGACTTCATACGATGTTAGGCAAAGTGCTCGAAGCCGCTGTCCGGCTCAATGTCTATATCCGCCAGAAAGACAAGGCCACGAAATCCATCACGGCCGATGCCTGGGGTTTCAGTCAGATCACGGGCCACAAGATTATTTTAGTACGCGATGGGCGTTCGAAGGTCGTACATATTCTCGGCCGCGTCATGCGGCGGGGGAAGATTCCGCAGGAGGATCTCGATCTGATGATGCGGGTGAGAGTGGTAGAAGAGAGCATCACGTCTTCGGGCCGCTCCGAGTGGGAGTTTTATGTAGCGGAGGTTGACGAGACCACCAAAGCCGCCGTGATCCGCGGCCCGCTGATCGAGCCGGCCTCGATTGTGGGGCCGAGCATCAGACTCTAAATTAGAAACCAGAAATTTGAAATGAGAAAGGGGAACTCATGGAAGGCCACGCTACGCGGGGAAATGTGTCGGCGTTACATGCACATGATTTACGCGAACGAACTCGAGCGTATGCCTTACGGATTATCCGGCTCTATCAGGCACTGCCGAAAACCGGCGCATCTCCCATTATCGGCAAACAAATTCTTCGAGCGGGCACTTCCGTTGGAGCGCACGTGGCGGAAGCCAGTCGAGCTAAATCACGCGCAGATTTTACGAATAAAATTGACGGCGCCATGCAGGAATTGGAAGAGACACTATATTGGCTCGATTTGTTGGCTGGATCTGGAATCGTGAAACCAGTCAAATTGAAAGCGTTGGCAGACGAATCTTCCGAACTGATGGCAATCTTTGTATCCATGGTCAAAAAAACACGCAGCGTCTGAGAAATTTCGTTCTCTTTCTCATTTCTAATTTCTCGTTTCTCATTTCTTTTCGAAACTTCCAACAACACATACAAGCAACGGATTCCCGATGAAAGGTGTCATTCTCGCGGGTGGTCTTGGCACCCGCCTTCTCCCCCTGACCAAGATTACCAACAAGCACTTGCTGGCGGTGTACAATCAGCCGATGATCTACTACCCGATCCAGACTCTGGTGCGGGCGGGAATTGATGAGATCGTGCTGGTCACGGGCGGCCACTATGCCGGAGATTTTTTGAATCTTTTAGGCAACGGCAAGGATTTCGGTCTGCGGTTTATCAACTACGCGTATCAGGAAGGGGAAGGCGGCATCGCCGACGCTCTGCGGCTGGCACGCGTATTCACCGGCAAGGACAAGATTGTCGTGATCCTCGGCGACAACATTCTGGAAAAAGACATCACCGCGCACGTGCAGCGGTTCAAGGATCAGGAAGGGGCCAAGGTTCTGCTCAAGCAGGTGCCCGATCCCGAGCGGTTCGGTGTGGCCGAACTGGATGCCGCCGGGCGCGTGGTGGATATCATGGAAAAACCCAAGCGGCCCAAATCTGATTTGGCGGTGATCGGCGTGTATATGTACGATGCGCAGGTTTACGACATCATCCAGAACTTGCGGCCTTCGCAGCGCGGCGAACTGGAAATCACCGATGTGAATAATGCCTATCTGCGCATGGGCAAGCTGTCCGCTGAA
>RPQS01000162.1 GCA_003818605.1 Candidatus Zhuqueibacterota bacterium
TAACGGGGCGATCACCGCCCACTGTTCATCGGTCAAATCCATCTTCTGAACCTCCGCAAAATGAGAGGTTCACAAGATACGAGACCGCGAGCTAACTGTCAAATGTTTTTGAGATGTGCTCTAATACACCGTTGTCGGTCTGCCGACCGGCAATGGTGCCATTGCGACTCAGGAGAGTCACAACGGCGATTGAGATAAAATTCCGGCAGGGTCAGCGACCACTGCTCGGCGGAAAGAAACAATTCGCTCCCGGTGGTGACTCTCCAGAGTCACACCTTCAGGAAAGAAAAGACAAGACGGGGGTCTCTGGAGAGACCCACGGGGAAAAAAGATCCCGAATTCGCTTAACTCATCGAACCGTTTGTTCCACCCGAAAACTGACGACACAGCAAGCTGTGTCACTACGATATAACAATGCTAAACCCCGTTCCCAATAAACTCGAACTGCCGAAAATTGACCGCGAACTGCTCGATTTCTGGAAAGCCAATCGCATCTTCGAGAAATCCATCGAGCAGCGCGAAGGCTGTAAAGACTACGTGTTCTACGACGGCCCTCCCGGAACCAACGGCGTGCCGCACGTCGGACACATGATGCAGTCCGCTCTGAAAGATTTATGGCCGCGCTTCAAGACCATGCAGGGCTATCGCGTGCTGCGCAAGGCCGGTTGGGATACTCACGGCCTGCCCGTGGAACTCACCGCCGATAAGGAATTAGGTTTTAAATCCAAACGCGACGTGGATGCCTACGGGGTACAAGCCTATATTGACTACTGCCGTAAAACGGTCTTCCGCTATAAAGGCTTGTGGGAAACGGCCATCGAAAAAATCGGCCGCTTCGTGGATCTCGAACATGCCTATGCCACCTATCAACCGTATTACATTCAAGCCGATTGGTGGACTTTAAAACAAGCCTGGAGTCTCGAACTCGAAGGCGAAGCGCGCGAGCAAGCTCTGAAGCTCGAGCAGCTTCCCCGCTATCTCTATCGCGATTATCGCGTAATGGCCTTTAGTCCGCGCACAGGAACTACGCTCTCGAATTTCGAGGTCGCGCAAGGCTACGAAGATGTCACCGACCTCACGCTCTATGTAAAATTCCGTCTGAAAGATGCGCCCAATACATATCTGACCGCATGGACAACCACTCCGTGGACTCTGCTTTCCAATCTTGCCGTGGCGGTGAATCCGGAAATCGTCTATGTGACCATCGAACTGCTTGAAGACTGCGAAGCGGGAAAAAGCGGCGAACATTTGATTCTCGCTCGTGAGCGGCATCAAGCTTTGGTTCCTATGTTCGGCAAGCATCACATCGTCGGGCACCAAACCGGAGCGGATTTGGCGGGCAAACAGTACGAGCCAATGTGGGATTGGCTGCCTTCGGATCACGAATCCGCGATGCACGTTGTGGCGGATGATTATGTCACCGCGCTCGACGGCACCGGACTTGTCCATCTTGCGTACTATGGCGAAGACGATTTTCGCATCTTGCGCAAAAACGGAATTCCCCTTGTACTGGCCGTGGAAAAAGACGGACTCGTCGCGGATTTCGTAACACCGTTTGCCGGGCGTTGGTTCCGCGAAGAAGGTCTCGACGTGGACATTCTGAAAGCGTTGAAAGAAAAAAATCTACTCATCGCCAAGGAAAAGTACACGCACAGCTATCCGTTCGATTACCGCACGGGCAGCCCTTTAATGTACTATCCGCGTCCCGCGTGGTTCATTCGCACGACCGCTCTGCGCGACATGATGATGGAAGCCAACCGCTTGATCGGTTGGAAACCGGATCACATCCGCGAAGGCCGCTTCGGCAATTGGCTGGAAAATATCTCCGATTGGAACGTCACCCGCGAACGCTATTGGGGAAGCCCGCTGCCCGTGTGGGTGCCGGAAGACGGCGATCTGAAAGATGCGATCTGCATTGAAAGCCTCGCCGAACTTCATACATTGGCCGAGAAATCAGGAACCGCGCTGCCCGCAGACTTCGATCCGCACAAGCCGCAAATTGATGAAGTCACTCTCCGCACGAAAGACGGCCGCATCATGCGCCGCGAAGATTTCGTGCTGGACAGTTGGTTCAATGCGGGATTGATGCCGTGGGGACAATACGGCTATCCTGCTGAACCGGGATCTGTGGAACGATTTGAAGCGCAGTATCCTTGCGATTTCATCTGCGAAGGACTCGATCAAACCCGCGGCTGGTTCTATACGCTGTTGGCGTGTTCGTGTTTGGTGTCGAAAGCCCAGATGGAAGCGGCGAAAAAATCCGGCAACCGCGAACGCGAGAAGTTCTGGTCCAATCCGCGCAATTGGTCCTCGTATAAAAACGTGATCTGCACCGAACTCGTGCTCGATCATACCGGCCAGAAGATGTCCAAATCGAAGGGCAACGTGGTGGATCCCAATGCGCTCTTCGAAAAATACGGCGGCGATCCCGTTCGCTGGATTTTTTATTCTTCCAATCCGTGGAATGCCATCCGCTTCGGCGGTGAAGAAATCAGCGATGCGGTGCGCGCGGTCATTTTGCCTTTGTGGAATTCCTATACGTTCTTTGTCACATACGCTTTAATTGACAAATGGCAGCCGCAAACGGCGAAAGCCGCTCCGACATTGATGGATCGCTGGATCATCTCGGAATATCACCGGATGGTCGCATCGGTTACTGAAGCTCTGGAAAATTACGACGTCGCTTCCGCCGCCGGAGCCGTTACCCGTTTTCTCGATCTGCTTACCAACTGGTACATCCGCCGCTCCCGCCGCCGTTTCTGGAAATCGGAAAACGACACCGATAAAGCCACAGCCTATGCAACTCTGTACGAAATTCTGTCCGGATTAGTGCATGTTTTGGCTCCGTTTCTGCCGTTCCTATCCGAATATATCTACCAAAATCTGGTGCGGGGTCTGAATTCCTCTGCACCGGAGAGCGTGCATTTAGCGGCTTTCCCCGTGGCGGACAGCACCCTGCGCGATGAAGCATTGGAAAGTCGTATGGAACGGATTCTGGAAGCGGTTACCTTAGCCCGCGCCTTACGGCAAGAACGCAATCTTAAAGTAAGACAGCCGCTTTCCGGCATGATGTGGATCGTTCCCGATGAGTCCACAGAAGAGGATCTGGCCCCCTTTTTGCAGATTATCGGCGACGAACTGAACGTCAAAACCGTGAAATTGCGGCATGATGACCGCGACTTAGTGACCCGCTCGGCTTCGGCTAATTTTAAAGTTCTGGGCAAGCGAGTCGGCAGCCGGATGCCGGAAGTAGCTAAGGTTGTTGCCGCTCTGACCGACGAACAGATTCAAACGATCGAAGCGGGTGGAACTCACCGCTTTGAAGATATCGAACTGCGGCTGGAAGATATTCAAGTCCGCCGCAGTGAAAAGCCCGGTCTGGCTATGAAGTCCGATGGATTCATGACCGTGGCTTTGGATACGGAATTGACTCCCGATCTGGAAGCGGAAGGTTTGGCTCGCGAGGTCGTGCACCACATTCAAAACGTCCGCAAGCAAATGGGTTTTGAAATCGCCGACCGCATCGCGATCATTATGGACATGGAAGCCCCTGAATTGAAAAACGCGGTTCGTGTCCATCAGGATTACATCTGTCGGGAAACCTTAGGCGTTGATCTGGAGTATAAGAGTGTTGCGACGGGAACTGCGCTGGATGCCAACGGCCACCGGTTCACGTTGGCGTTACAGCGTGTATCCCATCCTGAGAATCAATGAGCTTTAGCTACACGGGAGCGGCATGTCTGCGAAATCTGCAAACAAACACAAGGCGGAAACGAAAACCGTCGTACCGCCGGAACCGGGGAAATGGCCCAACGGCGATAAGCCGGCCGTATATGCGCCTGAATGGAAAGAATACTTCCGCGACATCATCCTGAAGAAGCGCAAAGAGATTCTACGTGAACTCTCTTATTTGCACGAAACTTCAATGGAAACCACCGCGGATCAGTATTCCGGAGACAATTCCACCTACAGCTATCATATGGCCGATCAGGGCACGGATGCCGGCGAGCGCGAAAAAGCCTTCCTCTTTGCCAGCCGCGAAGGTAAAATGCTGCGGCTGCTCGATCAGGCTCTCGAACGCATTGATAACGGCACCTACGGATACTGTCAGGAAACAAACGCTCCGATTGAATTCAAACGGTTGGAAGCCATTCCTCACGCCCGGCTGTGCATCGCTGCCAAAAAGCGGCACGAAGAAGAAAACAGTCCTCCCGAATGAGCCGTCGGCGTCCCGTTTGGCCGTGGTACACCGGAATTGCCGGTCTGCTGATTCTCGATCAGTGGACGAAAATCCTCGTACGTCGGCATATACCACTCCATGATTCCATTCCCGTAATCGGCAAAGATTTTCTCCGGCTGACGCATGTTCAGAATCCCGGTGTTGTCTTTGGTGCGGATTTTATCGGCGGTTGGCCGTTAATGCTCTTCGGCTGGGTTGCCGCCGCAGTCATGGTTTTTTATCTCTATCGGCTTGTGCGCCGTAAAGATATCTTGCGTTGGCCGGTTGCTCTCTTTTTAGCCGGTGCCGTCGGCAATTCCATTGACCGGCTGCTGTTCGGTCAAGTCACCGACTTTATTGACGTGGATTTCCCCGACTTCATCATGGAACGATGGGCGGTTTTCAATATAGCCGATTCCTGCATCACAGTCGGAATCGTGATTCTCATCTCGATCATTCTCTTTCACCCTCGCGGAAAGCTTCATCCCTCCGCAGCGGAATCCGATGCCCCTCCCTCCCCCGAATCCCAAACCGTTTCTTCTGACCACAGCCCTAGGCCAACAGAGACTGCGGATTGACCGCTTTCTCCAACAAGCTCTTCCTTCCATCTCCCGTCATAAAGTCTGTGAACTGATTGAATCGGGCTTAGTCCTGATAGACGGGAAAATTCCCAAGAAATCCCACAAGGTCGGGCCGGGCGAGACCATTGAAATTTTCTTTCGCGATCAACCGCCTTCCGATATCCTGCCCGAATCCATCCCGCTTGAAATTCTCTATGAAGATGCCAGCCTTTTAATCGTGAACAAGCCGCAGGGCATGGTCACGCATCCTGCACACGGACATTTTTCGGGCACGTTAGTCAACGCTTTAATGCACCATCTGGGAATGCAGCAGGCGGGAGAAACCATCCGTCCGGGCATCGTTCATAGACTCGATAAAGGCACGTCCGGCCTGTTGGTTGTCGCGAAAAACGAAATCGCACATCGGAAACTCACTGAGCAGTTTGCATCACGGCAAGTTCACCGCTTATATACGGCTTTAGTATGGGGGCGCTTCCGCAAGACCGAAGATATTATTGATGCTCCTTTGGGACGGCACCCCGGTGACCGCAAGCGTTTCGCCGTGGTTCGTCGCGGCGGCAAGACCGCCATCACTACCTTTAAAGTGACGGAAATCTTTCGCGAAACATCCGTTCTGACACTCAAACTGGGCACCGGCCGCACTCATCAGATACGTGCCCATCTGGAACACGAGGGTCATCCGGTCTTCGGGGATGCCACTTATGGCGGCAGGTTGAAGCGTTTGGCGGGGTTGGCCGGAGCCCGAAAAAAAATGTATACGGAACTCCTCGAGACTCTTCCCGACGTGGCTCTGCACGCGAAAGTATTGGGATTCATTCATCCGGAGACCGGTCAAAAGCTGGAGTTTTCCGTCCCAATACCGGATAATTTCTCTAATATCTTGAATTTACTGCGTGAAGATGCGTGCAAAACGCTTGACAATGTGTGACAAAAGCACTATATTTGATGGTTTCCGGCTTTTTCTAAGGTACGAATTTCAAGAAGCTTCCCTATGAAGTCTATCCGCGCACGTTTCATTCTGATCTTACTCCTCATTGGACTTGGGGTTTATTACCTCTACCCCACCTTGAAGTATGATCGCCTCACTACTGAGGAGCAGACTCGTTTGGTCGAGTTGGCTACGTTGTCCAATCTGCCCCTCAACCGCCTCGCCACAGACATCTATCGCGACGACGTGGATTTCGCGGCGGAAATCGAAGCTTCCGACCTGCCCGCTATGCAGAAAGAAGAAGCCATCCAAAAACTGGAGTATCTCCGCGGAGAGTTCCTTCGCGACATGAAATTCTACCGACCCAAAGCCATTAAGCTCGGTCTTGATTTGCAGGGCGGTATGTATCTTGTTCTCGAAGTGGACATCCTCAAGATGCTTGACAACGAGGCCAAAGGCAAGGACGAGGCCTATGATCGCATGTTGAGTCAGCTTCGCCTTCGCGCTCAAGCCGCCGACGTGGATCTTTTCGATGCCCTCCGCGATATCGCCGCCCGTGAACACACCTCTCTGAATCGCTATTGGGGAGAACCCGGTCAGGCCGATGATGCGGTCGTTTCCGAATTGCAGAAACACGCCGAAGACGCCGTGGATCGCTCCCTTGAAATCTTGCGGAACCGTATTGACCAATTCGGCGTCTCCGAGCCGTCCATTACCAAGTTGGGCACTCATCGCATCGCGCTCGAGTTGCCCGGTGTGAAAGATCCGATTCGCGCCCGCGAACTCGTCGGCCGCACCGCTTTACTGGAGTTCAAGCTGGTTGTGGAACCGGAACGCGCCCGCGATGTCCTGACTCGCTTGGATGACGGAATTGCCGCCCGCATGCGCGGCGAAAATCCCGACAGTCTGAAAGCCGACAGCGCGAAACCGGCTACCGATACCACGAAGATAGCTTCCGACACAACGACGAAAGACACGACCGTAACGGAGGCTTCCAAGCTGTTCGATCAACAGGGAAAAGACTCGCTCGCCGGCGACACCACAAATAAAGAGCATCCCTTCTTGTCGCTGCTTGTCGGCGGCACAAATAATATTCTTGTAACGTCCGAGAATCGCAGCAAGGTCATGCGCATGATTTCTTCGCGTGAAAACCTGCGCCTCATTCCCGGCGACGTCCAGTTCCTCTGGTCA
>RPQS01000163.1 GCA_003818605.1 Candidatus Zhuqueibacterota bacterium
AACATACGGGTGCGACACGTCGCTATAGCTGAACACGACTTCATCCACGCCATGCTTGACAATCAGCGATTCAAGCTTGTCTTCCGCCTCAATCGGAATTCCTTTGGGATACAATTTCCCGGCCAGAGCGGCGGGATAGCGGCGGCCGTCAATATCGGGAATCTGCGCGGCGGTAAAAGCCACGACATCGTACATTTCATTGTCCCGATAGACGAGATTAAAATTGTGGAAATCGCGTCCGGCTGCGCCTTGAATGATGGTTGTGATGCGTTTTTTCATAGTGGATGCTGCCAGGTTCATGATACAAAGAAAAACAGAGATTTTAATCTACGATTATTATACCAAAAAGTCAATCATTTATCCCTCCCGGTACACCACCTATAATGCAGGTCTTTCGTGATTAGAGTCATAAAACGATATGACGTTGGCAGTTATATTTGTACGTATCCGAGGTTATTCGAGATCCTTTTGCATACCGGAGCAGTGGATTGATGCCGGGCTTCAGCAGTTCTTCAACTGCGCTTGAACCGGCCTATAACCATAAAAAAGCGCATGAACACCGCTTTGCGGCTCGCTCATGCGCTTAATAGTTTAGGTAAGAATCAAACGGGAGACGAGTTTACGTTCATACGGGATTGCGGCGATCCGAGATTTCCCTCACAGCGGCCATGACGCTGCGCAATTTTCCGGCACGGTCGAACTGCGGCGTGGCGATGATCTCCACCGTACGAACCACCCCGTCCCGGCGGCGGAGATTCACTTTATAGCGGTTTCGCGCACCCGTCTGCCGATTCTTGGTTTGTTCCCGCACAAAGGTAAAATCTTTTTCATCGAGAAATTCTCTCAGACTGCGACCGGAGAGATCTTCGTAAGGCACTCCAAGCAAAGTTCCCATGGCCGGATTCGCATAGACGAAATGCTCCTGCACATCCACCATGCCCACGGCTTCATCGAGGTTTTCCACCAACCAGCGCAAACTCTCCTCGCTCATGCGCGAGGCCGTCTCCGCCCGCTTAATCTCGCTGACGTCGCGTGCCATCACAGCTATGGCATTCACTTGTTCCGAATCGGGATTTTTCAAAACGAACGTATGCACCTGCACGGGAACCGAGCGTCCGGCGTGAAAATGCTTCAGATTCAATTCGCCCGACCAATGGCCTAAGCGAATCGTCGCCTGCAGCGCGTCATCCACGGAAGATTCGGCCGCGCTCTCCAGATGGTCCATGGACCGAAGCGAAGGCGCATCTTTAAGAGCGGATAATCCGACCATGCGGAGTCCGGCATCGTTGACATAGACCACCTGACCTCGCATGGAAAGGATGGCGATATAGTCCAGACTGTTTTCGACAAGGGACGCGAGTTTTCGCTGTTCATCTTCGATCCGACGGCGGGCCGAAAGATCGCGGACAAACGTGAAATTCATTTCTTTGCCGCCGAATTCAAGGAAATTGGCCGTCACTTCGACCGGCCGCCGGCGACCATCTTTGGAACGGTGCATGGTTTCCACCGTGACGCGTCCCGCTTCCTTCAGACTTTGCCAGGTTTCGTTCCAATTCCGCGTCGCGTACAACGGATCAATATCGGCTATAGTCATCCCCAGCAGTTCTTCCCGAGTGTATCCGAGCGACTGGCACGCCTGATCGTTAACATAGATAAAACGCGCATCGGAGCCGATCCAGAAAATGCCGTCAGCGGCTCTATCCACGGCAAATTGCGTGCAGCGGAGCATCTCCTCGGCGCGCCGACGCTGAACCGCCACGGATATCTGCGCAGCAGCCGCGGCAAGCAGCTGTTCATGACGCTTATGGAAGCGCGCTTCCACGCGATCGCTCTGGACGGCCAGTACGCCAATCACATCGCTTCCCGAGAACAAAGGAACTCCGAGCCAAACGCGCGGATCCTTTTCACTCGGAACGATCTCGCCCGCTTCCTTCAGGGATTTGTATTCCGCCGCATCCACCCGCAGCGGTTTTTTATTGCGGACAACCCAGGCGTTGAGATCCCTGCCCAGCGGCTGCGGCAGCGGAGAAGCATTCAATCCGCCGCAGCTATACGGAAAGCTCATGGCGTCTTCGGCGACATCATAGAGCGCAAAATATCCGTTCTCCACGGGAAGCACTTTTCCCAATTCGCTGAAAACGCGGGGAATCATATTTTCGAGACGATCCGCGGAGTTGGCGATTTCGAGGACGCCGAGCATGCATTCACGATCCCGTTCGGCGCGCCGCCTCTCGGTGACGTCGCGGACATTCGCCAAAACCATCGTTTCGTCGCCGACTTTGGCCGCCGAGAGAGAGACTTCGCAGTCCAGCAGCACACCATCTTTGCAGCGATGCACCCAGTAAAACGTCTGGGGATTGCCGGCCATGGCATAGTGTATATACTCGAGCGAAGCTTCCACAGACAAACGGCCGTCGGGCTGGTATTCCGGAGAAAATTCGGCAGGGGAGTGCCCGACGATATCCTCATAATTGCACCGCCACAAGCGGCAGGCCTGTTCATTGCAATCGCGAAACAATTCATCCATGAGGAAGAAGGCATCCGCCGAGCGGCTGAATACGGTGCGATACTTTTCTTCGCTTTGGCGAAGCGCCTCCTCGATCTGCTGCTGATTTTCCAGAAGTCTTTCAGTTTCCACTTTACGCGCGGCGAGATCGGCAAAAAGCTCCAGATAGAAGAAGACTTCTTCATTGGGACGCTGGCCGTTGACCGGGTCATCACAATTTACCGCGCCGAGAACCTGACCATCGCTTCCGTAAAGAGGCACATAGGCGAGATCCATCGGATCCCACGTATCTCCGGTCTGAACGGCACGGCGGCCGGGAACGACTTCGTTGAGGGAAATCACCTCTTGAAGGCATTCGGCGGGCACGAAGTAGGAGCGGCTCATGCGGAAGCGTTCGAAATCGGGGCCATAGAAACGGGCGCGTTCGCCGGGCGGACGGCGGTGGTTCTGAAGGAACTCGATGTCTTCATCGGAGACGCCGCAATAGGCCGACTGCGTAATTTCCCAATTATCGAAGAGACTGACGGACACGGATCCCCATCCGGCTTCGCCGACGGCATCGGCGATCTGCTGCAGAATATTCTGCACCGTGCGTGCTTCCTGAATGGCAATACCGGCGCGCAACAGCCGAGTGAGTTTATCGCGGGATTCTTCGAGTTGTTTCGCGTATTCATCGAGCACTTGAAGCGAATCGAAGCGTTCCTGCTCGTCGGAGACGCGCATAACTTCGATCTCTTCGAGTTCGAGCAGCCGCCGCCGCAGGGCTTCCAGCTCCTCTACTACGTCGTTGTTCATCATGAAAGTCGTGTCAGCCATCCGGTCCTTTCCGCAGAACTGCGCAAGCTTTCCGCAAATCGTCGCCGCTTTGTGTCGCATGGCGGCGCATTCCGATACACTGTTGTCAAGCGGCAACGCATCATCGCGCCGCATCACCGCCGTTAAATTCAGGCCTTTACAGCCAGAAGCCGAGGAGAGGCTGATGACGCGGCGATCCGAACTCCACGCTTCATCAATCCTCGTGCAAATTTGATTCCGCACGGGAAACAATCGTGAGAATCGAAACAACTTCTTGATGTTGCGATGACAAACGCCGAAATATTTGATATAAATTCCGAGCTTTCGATCCGCATATCCGAAGGAGTGAAAACGGAGCACAATTCCGGAAGATGTGAGACTCCGCATGGGATAAATCTTGCGCATCTGCGGACAAAATGACTCCGAATCGGGGAATTCCAAGAGGATACATTTTTTCGCACCTATGATTTTTAAGTTGTGATCCTGCAACGTTTGCCGTATATTAAACACTTGATTGGAAAAACACATTCGAGCTACAACAGGATTTTGTATCATGGGATTTTCGACAGATTTGCATCCAACATTGCGCCGGGTCATTGCCGTTGCGCTGTTTGCCATGATCGTCATCACTCCGGCCGGAGCGAATCTCTCGCGGTCGGCTACTCTTCCCCCCGCGGACTTTCAAAACTACGCGCCGTCGTCAGCGGCCGTAATGCCGAGCGTTGTTCTGGACGGGAATCCGCAGAACGTACAGATTCGTTTCTCCGACCCGCCATTGGAAGAGAGCGTGACGACAATGGACGGCATTCCGTATGCCGTCATAAAACTGAGCGGTGAAGGCGCGATGAGTCAAACCGGTCAGCCCGATCTTCCGCAAGTGTCGCGGCTGATCATGATCGGCAACACCGGCAACGTGGAAGTTGAAGTCGTCGAACAATCTTTCCGCGAACGGCAGGTTCCGTATTTCGTACTGCCGGCGCAGCACGAAGACAGCCGTTCCCTCGATGCATTCGTGCCGCCCAGTCCGGCGGTGTACGCGGCGGACGAATGGTATCCGCCGACCGTAGCCACGATTTCGCAGCCGGCCACGCTGCGCGACGCGCGGTTTGTGGTGGTAACCGTGTATCCGGTTCAGGTGAATCCGGCGCGGCAGCAGATGCGCGTATACGACAACATCGAAGTGCGCATCGCCAACACCGGCGGCATGGGAGTGAACGAAATCCGCATTCACCTGACATCGGTCACTCCCGACTTCAAGAAGTTATATCGAATGTTCGAGAATTTCGAGGGCAGCGCGCTGGACGCTCTGCCCGTTGTGCCGGGTAAATGCATTTTCATTTGCGACAGTCTGCCGCAAATCGTGACGCAAACACAGAAGTTGGTGGACTGGAAAAGGCGCAAGGGTATTGACGCCAGTTTAGCGCGACTTCAGTATGAACTGGGCGGAGCCACCACGGCCACACAAATTCAGACGTACATCGCTAATCAATACTCTACAAGCAACGGACAATTGGAATTCGTCGGAATCGTGGGCGATGCCACGACCGGAACGGCGTCCACGTGGTCCATTCCCACCTTCAGTTCGGAATTGGATAATCTCTACGGCATGATGAGCAGCGGGCCGAATCCCGATCCGCTGCCGGACATCGCCGTCGGCCGATTGTCGGTGCGCAATCTGAATCAATTGGCGAATCTGGTCAATAAAATCATCAGCTACGAATCTAATCCGGACGTCAGCGATTCCGAATGGTTTACGCGGGGCTGGTGCGCGGCGCACACCGACTACGCCCAATCAAACATCACCACGCTGCGGTATTCGGAAAACCTGCTGCTTCAGCACGGCTTCACGACAGTTCATTTCGACACTTTTCCGGGAGACATGGTACCCGATACGCTGCGCAACCGTCTGACGGAAGGCTTATCGGTGTTCAATCACCGCATGTCCTGGATTAATGAGATGGAGCCCACGGTGCTGACGACGACCACGTGCCCGCCCACACGGAAGCTGCCGTTTGTGCTGGCTATCACGTGCGCAACCGGTTCGTTCACCAGTGAGACGACGTTATCGGAGAAATGGATCAGGCCCGTGGACGATCCGGTGGCAACGGAGTATCGCGGCGCAATCGGATGCGTCGGCATGTCGGGCACAGCCACTCATACCCGATATAATAATATTTTAAATGCCGGCATGATGTCCGGCATGTACGCTTATGATGTGCAGACTTCAGGCGCGGCGTTGATCGCGGGCAAGCTGGAGCTTTACCGCAACTATATCGTGAACCATCCGGACTTGGTAGAGGACTTCTGTCATTACGCGAATCTGATGGGCGATCCGTCGGTTCCGATTTGGCGATATACTCCGAATAGTCCGTCCGTCACCGCGCCAAGCACCGTGCCGGTTCGCACGAACAACGTGGCGGTTTCGGTTCAGACGGACGGCCAACCGTTGGAAGGAGCGTTAGTGGCGCTGGTTAAGGGCAGCGAAACGTTCGCGCGCGGTTATACCAATGCGAGCGGATACATCAATCTGCCGGTGACACTCGCAACAACCGGAAATCTGCTGATGACGATCACGCATGAGAAGCTGATCCCGGTTTTCGACACGATTTCAGTAGACTCGGCAGACGCTTCGCTTTCTTATGCCGGGATGACCGTCAACGACAACAATCACGGCGACGGAAACGGAGTCCTGAATCCGGGCGAAATCGTGGATTTAACGATACAACTGCAGAACACAGGCCGGAATACCGCCGTTACGAGTATCTCCGGAACGTTGTCTACGCCAATGCCGGGGATAACGATTCTGGGCGGTACGCGCGGCTACCCGAACATCGCCGTGGGGGCGACCGCCGGACCGACCTCCGCCTTTACCATACAGGTGGGCGCTGTGTTCGAAAATGAACCGATTCCGTTCCACCTGACCATGACCTCCTCGGCGGGAACTCAGGATATCCGCTTCGATCTGACGCCGCGAGCCGCTGACGTGACTTATGTCAGCCGGACGATAGCGGATGCGAACAACATTCTGGATCCGGGCGAAACGAACAACATGACAGTGACATTCACGAACAGCGGATCGCGCGCCTTGACGGCTTCGTGCGCGGGAATCCTGCGTTCACTGGACAGCCATGTGACGGTCAACGATTCCACCTGCGTTTTCGGCGCGGTGGCGGCGGGAGCCAACGGCACGAACTCGAGCGATTATTTCAATGTGACGGCCGATCCGTGGACGCGGGCGGGTTATATCGCGCGAATGCTGCTGGTCGTTACCGATGAGACCGGTTTCCGCGACAGTACGGAATTCACGGATACCGTCGGGACAGCGGCCGCGACATCGCCGACCGGACCGGACGCCTATGGATACTATGCTTATGACGACACGGAAACACAGCCGGCCGGAGCCGCCGCCACGTATGACTGGATCGAAATCTATAATAACGGCGGCACGAATCTGAATTTCCATGATATGGCGGAGAACGGCGACGCAAGCACGACCGTGGCGCTGCCTTTCGGATTCAAATTCTACGGCGAGGTTTTCGATGAGATCACGATCTGCAGCAACGGGTGGCTGGCTTTCGGCG
>RPQS01000164.1 GCA_003818605.1 Candidatus Zhuqueibacterota bacterium
CACGGTGCGGCGGGAATCTCCATTCAGCCGTTCAGCGAATACGGCAATCGCAGTCGCGACTTCGCGCTGCGAAAATCCCCTTTGCACCAGTTCGTCCGAAATTCCTTCGATCTCTTCCACTTTAATTCGGCGAGATTGGATCTCACCGATGACGTACATTAAAATTTCAACGATACGTTGGTCCATATGCAGCCCTTACGTTAACCGCGAACCGCAGAACCATGCAACAAACATTAACACTCGAATGTGCACACGGCGGGCACGCACGTATCAAATCAAGGAGCCGTTCATCTTACGAGGGGCAAAGTACTCAAAAAAAAATCGAAAGGCAAGCGAAAAGTCAGTCGGAACCTTGCACCGTTGCACCATGACATTTCTTGTATTTCTTGCCACTTCCACAAGGACATGGGTCATTTCTGCCGACCTGCGGTCCAACCCTCACCGGTTGAGGCTTGCCTGCCCGCGGCGCCGACTCTTCCCCTTGCGGAGCAGCGGGTCTGCCGTCTTCTTGTGGCGGAGCCGAAGCGGCGCGCGAAAAAGCCAGACCGGCGGAATCCGCATGAGAGTAAGTCAATGCGGGAGTTCGGGTTGGGGCGGTCGGACGAGGACGCTGAGCGGGCTCTGTAACGGGTTGAGCGCGAAAGACAATTCGCAGTGCATCGGCATTCACCGAATCCAACATGGATTGGAAGAGTTCGAACCCTTCCTTCTTGTACTCGATGAGCGGATCCTTCTGTCCGTAAGCGCGTAAACCGACCCCCTCTTTCAATCCGTCCATGGCATAGAGATGTTCGCGCCAATGTTCATCAATGGCGCGCAGAATAGCATAACGTTGAAGCTGCTTGAAAAGTTCCTCTCCGAGCAAAGAGAGGCGTAGTTTTCTCGCCTCCTCGATTTTTTCGAGTAGCGTTGAACGCAACTGATCCTCGTTTTGTCCGCGCAAACTAATATCATTTGTTATATCCACGAGGAACGTGCGCATGAGATCTTCGGCCAGACCTTCGTGATTGATTTCGCTATCACGGCCCGTGCCGATGACGTTATTTTCGAGCAGGTAATCCGTGTGATCGGAAATCATTTCGGCGATGAGCGGATCAGGATCCCCGCCGCGCAACGCGACGTTGCGGCGGGAATAGACCACCGTACGCTGCTGGTTCATCACATCGTCGTATTTCAGAAGGTGCTCACGAATGGAGAAGTTGTACGCTTCCACGCGTTCCTGCGCGCGGGAAATCGCGCGCGTGATGAGCGGATGGGTAATGACTTCGCCCTCCTGTACGCCGAGCCGGTCCATAATGCGGGCGATACGGTCGGATCCGAACAAGCGCATAAGATCGTCTTCGAGCGAGAGGAAAAACTCGCTGACGCCGGGATCACCTTGCCGGCCCGCGCGGCCGCGCAACTGACGGTCAATGCGGCGGGATTCGTGGCGTTCGGTGCCCAGAATGAACAGACCGCCTTCCGCGTGTTCCTTGTCGCCGGGTTCACCAAGCCAGTGCACGATGCCGGAACCGGGTTTGATGTCCGTTCCGCGTCCCGCCATATTGGTGGCAATCGTAACAGCACCCGGCTGTCCGGCCTGCGCGATAATCTCCGCTTCACGTTCATGCTGCCGGGCATTGAGCACATTGTGCGGAACGTTCTTGCGCCGCAGCATGCGGGAGATAACTTCGGAACTCTCCACCGAGGTCGTACCGACCAGAACGGGCTGGCGGCGCTCGTGCAGTTCGGCGATTTTATCTATGACGGCGTTGTATTTTTCGCGGCGTGTTTTATAGACGCAATCATTGTTGTCGGCGCGGCGCACTTTTTCGTGCGTGGGAATGACCACCACTTCGAGCTTGTAGATCGTGAAGAACTCGTTTTCTTCGGTCTCCGCGGTGCCGGTCATACCCGCCAATTTTTTAAAGAGACGGAAGAAATTCTGGAGAGTGATCGTGGCGATGGTCTGCGTTTCGCCCTCGACCTTCACGCCTTCTTTCGCTTCGATAGCCTGATGCAAACCGTCGGAGTAGCGGCGTCCCGCAAGAATGCGGCCCGTGAACTCATCCACGATAAGCACTTTGCCGTCCTGCACAACGTACTCGATGTCCTTTTCATAGAGAGCGTAAGCCCGCAGAAGCTGCTGGACGTTCTGCACGCGTTCGCTGCGGTGCGCGTACACGTCCTGCCATTTGGCTTTGGCTTCGGCGATTGCGGCAGGATCGAGCGATGCGTTTTGATCGATCTTGGCGAATTCATCGGCCAGATCGGGCAGGGTAAAAAGTTCGGGATCGCCGCCGTGATATTTGGTGAGCTGATGACGGCCCTGATCGGTCAGATCTACAACATGGGAGCGTTCGTCTATGGAAAAATACAGTTCCTCATCGAGTTCGTACATTTTCTTGTCGCGCAGCAGATCATTCTCCACGCGCTGACGCAAACGAATATTGCCCGGATCCTGAAAGAGCTTCATCATCCGTTTGTGCTTGGGCAAACCGCGAAAACCGAGCAGCAGTTTACGGCCCACCTGCCATTCGTCATAGCCTTCCGTTGCCAGATCGTTTTCGATTTCATCCGCCAGCTTCATGATGAATTGCCCCTGCAGGCGGACGAGCTGCTCGACGGGCGGCTTCATTTCCTCGAAACGCTGCGTGGAATGCGCGACGGGGCCGGAAATAATGAGCGGCGTACGCGCTTCGTCAATCAAGACGCTGTCCACTTCGTCCACGATGGCATAAAAATGCTCGCGCTGCACGACTTCTTCCATGGACAGAGACATATTATCGCGCAGATAGTCGAAACCGAATTCGTTGTTCGTGCCGTAGGTGATGTCGCAGGCGTATGCTTCGCGGCGGAGCATCGGGTGCATGTCGTTGATGATCACACCGACGCTGAGACCGAGGAACTTATAGATAAGTCCCATCCACTCCGAGTCGCGCTGTGCCAGATAATCGTTGACGGTAACCAGCCATGCGCCGCGGCCTTCGAGCGCATTCAGATAAAGCGGCAGCACGGCGACCAGCGTCTTGCCTTCGCCCGTAGCCATTTCGGCGATCTTGCCCTGATGGAGTACGATGCCGCCGATGAGCTGCACGTCATAGGGAACCATATCCCACACCATCGGCCGGCCGCGCACTTCATACTTGTTGCCAACCATGCGGCGGCAGGCGTTTTTCACGACCGCGAAGGCTTCGGGCAGAATATCATCCACAGTTTCGCCCTCTTTGAGCCGCGCGCGAAACTCATCGGTTTTAGCGCGCAGTTCCTCGTCGGAGAGAGATTGATACTCCTCCTCGAAACGATTGATCTCCGCCACAATGGGCCAGAGATCCTTGGTTGCGCGTTGGTGCTTGGTGCCGAAAACTTTGGAAAGTATTTTATCGAGCATAGTGTTTCAAGAAAAGCTGAAAACGGAAAACAGAAAGCTGAAAGCGAACTCCCCCTTTTAGTTTCCCCCACATAGTGAGGGAAAAGAACGACATCGTTACATTCCTATGAAGAGCCGGGCGGCGAGGAATTCCGGAAGATTAGCCGCGCGGATTTTACGGGCGGCTTCCTGCACCGGATAGATTTCGCGAAGCCATTCCATTTTTTTCGTCTGCAAATCGTAGAGCGCGCAGCAGGCGCGCTGATCGCGGTCGCGCGGCTGACCGACGGAGCCAGTGTTGATGATGCATTTACCGGCGGAATCATCGAACTGCGCGGGAATATGCGAGTGGCCGATGAAGGCCGTGGTTTTCTCCGCCATCACCCGGAAATGCGGCTCGGCGTCATCAGGCCGCAGAATGTAATTCCAGGCCGTGGGATCGGCGGGCGTGGCATGCACGAAAAAGAGAGAATCCGCGGCGTGCGTGAGCGGCAGCGACCGCAGAAATTCCAGATTCTCATCGGTAATCACGCGCTTCGTCCAATCGAGCGCCGCCTGCGCATACGAATTGAAATAGTGCGTGGCGGTGCGGCCCACGAGCGCATCATCATGATTGCCGACGATGCAGGCCTTGCAGGTTTGGCGGATGAGGGCTACGCACTCGTTCGGATTGGCGCCGTACCCCACGATGTCGCCAAGACAATAGACGGTCTCCGCTCCCTCATGTTCGAGCCGCCTTAAAACGACTTCAAGCGCTTCGAGATTGGAGTGAATGTCGGAGATGATACCGATTTTCAAGGTGTGGGCACCTCGGTCGAAAGGTCGGCCGGTTTGGAGATTTTTTTCTGCAGCTCGATGCTGAGTGCGTCGAGAATGCCGTTCACAAACCGTCCGCTCTGACTGGTGGAGTAGCGTTTAGCCAATTCAATGGCTTCATTGATGGTCACTTTGAACGGGATATCGTCGAAATAGAGAAACTCCGCGATCGCCGCGCGCAAGATGATGTGATCCAGCACGGCGATGCGGCTGATATCCCATTTTTGCACGGCGGATTCGATCAGTTGATCTATGTACGCGTCCTTCTCGGCCACACGGCGGCAGACTTCGCGGCAAAAATGCATGTTTGGATTGTCCGGCAAACGACCCAGCAAATCCTGATAAATCTGCTCGACCGGATTGCCGGACATCTCATGCGCGTAAAGAATACGCAAGGCCCATTCGCGTGCGGCTCGACGGGATCTCATTGACACATCTCAGATATGAACGCGCAGATTCATCGGATCGGGACGGCGGCCTTCAATGATATCGAACAGCCCTTTCTGCAATTGCAGAGTGATCGGACCGGGCTTGCCCGGACCGACTTCGATCTTGTCAATCGTGCGAATCGGCGTCAGTTCGGCGGCGGTTCCGGTGAAGAAGACTTCATCGGCGATGTAGAGCATTTCGCGCGGCACGGCGCCGATGGTGACTTTAATTTTCATTTCGGACGCAAGATGCAGCACGACTTCCCGCGTAATGCCGGGCAGCACGGAGCCGGAGAGCGGCGGAGTCCACAATTCACCGTCACGCACGAGGAAAATGTTTTCCCCGGAGCCTTCGGAAACGAAGCCGCCGCGGTCTAAGGCGATGCCTTCCGTAAAACCCATCGCCATCGCGTCAATCTTGATGAGCTGCGAGTTCATATAGTTCGCTCCGGATTTGGCCAACGCGGGCAGCGTGTTGGGAGCGATGCGCGTCCACGAGGAAACGCAGACGTCAATGCCGCGTTCGAGCGCCTCCGCACCGAGATACTTGCCCCAACGCAGCGGGATGACTGCCGCGTCAATCGGGCAATCGCCGGGAGCGACACCAAGCGAATCATAGCCGCGATAGAGAATCGGACGCAGATAGGCCTCTTCCATTTTATTGGCGCGACAGACTTCGATGCAGGCGTTTTCCAAGTCTTCGCGCGTGTGCGGCGATTTCATACGGTAGATTTTAGCCGAATCGAACAAACGCCGGATGTGTTGGCGCAATCCGAAAATGACGGATCCATCGGGGGCCTTGTAGCAGCGGATGCCCTCGAAGACGGCGGAACCATAGTGCAGGGCATGAACGGCGATGTGGACGGTCGCATCTTTCCAATTTACCATCTTGCCGTTCATCCAGATTTTGAGACTTTCGTCAAATTTTGCCACGGTAGGATTCCAAAAGTTGTGATTAGATTTTATCGAAAGTAACGTAAGCGCAAAACGAATCAGCCAATCCGCACGGCCGTGCCGGAGGCCGTGACCATGAGCATGGAGCCGTTGGAGCCGACGACTTCATAGTCGAGATCCACACCGACTACGGCATCCGCGCCAAGAGAACTGGCCTGCTCTTCCATTTCGCGGAGCGCGACTTCGCGGGCGGATTTCAATTCCTTCTCCCACGCGGCGGCGCGTCCGCCGACGATGTCGCGAATCCCCGCGAACAAATCGCGGAAAAGATTCGCGCCGAGAATCGCTTCACCGGTCACGATGCCGCGATACTCGAGAATTTTCTTGCCTTCAATCGAAGGAGTTGTCGTAATAATCATGAGCGTTTCTCAATTGGCATAATGGTAAAAACCGCGGCCGGATTTGCGGCCCAGATAGCCCGCTGCCACGTATTTTTTCAGCAGCGGGCAGGGACGATATTTGGAGTCGCCCAAATCATGATGCAAAACTTCCATAATCGCCAGGCAAACGTCAAGACCGATGAGATCAGCCAGCGCCAGCGGCCCCAGCGGGTGATTCATGCCCAGCTTCATCACGCCGTCAATGGCTTCCGCTTCGGCCACACCCTCCATCAGACAATAAACGGCCTCGTTGATCATGGGCATGAGAATGCGGTTCGAGACGAAGCCGGGATAGTCGTTCACGGTAATCGGCGTTTTGCCGAGCGCCTTGGCGAATTCCAGCACCGCCGCGTGCGTTTCATCCGAGGTAGCCAAGCCGCGAATGACTTCCACAAGCTGCATGACGGGCACCGGATTCATGAAGTGCATGCCGATGATTTTATCGGCGCGCTTCGTCGCGGAAGCGATTCCGGTGATGGAAATCGTGGACGTGTTGGACGCCAGAATCACATCGGGACGGCAAATTTTGTCCAGCTCGAAAAAGAGCTTGCGCTTCACTTCCGGATTTTCGACAATCGCTTCAATAATAAAATCCGCGTCGCGCGCATCGTTCAGTGAAAGTGAACCCTGCAAGCGGCGGAGAGTGTCCGAACGATCCGCATCGTTCAGTTTTCCCTTCTCCACCATGCGCGTCAGATTCTTCTCAATGGCGGCCATCGCCCGCGTGAGCGGTTGATCGGCCACTTCAATCAGAAAGACGCGGCAACCGAATTGA
>RPQS01000165.1 GCA_003818605.1 Candidatus Zhuqueibacterota bacterium
CTGATTACGGCGGGCCGCACGGAAGAATCGTGGGATCCGGTGCGCATGCTCACGAATCGCGCTTCAGGCCGCATGGGTTTTGCGTTGGCTGAAGAAGCGCGCGAGCGCGGTGCGGACGTGATGCTGATTCACGGGCCAACGGACGAGATTCCTCCCGCGGGTGTGCGCATTCGCCGCATCACCACCGCTGCCGAAATGGCCGCAGCAGACAAACAGGAATTTCCGGCTTCGCAGATTGTCCTGATGGCCGCCGCCGTGGCGGACTACACGTTTGCGCGGACCGTTGAGCACAAGATCAAGAAGGGGGATCCGAATCCCGAAGTGCATCTGGCTCCGACCGAGGATATTCTGAAGAGTTTGGCGGAGCGCAAGGGGAATCGCGTGGTCGTCGGCTTCGCGCTGGAAACCGAAAATCTTTTGGACAATGCGCTGCGCAAACTGCGCGACAAGCATCTTGATATCGTGGTGGCGAATAATCCGCTTGCGCCGGGCAGCGGATTTGCGGGGGAGACGAATCAGGTTCTGATTATTCATCGCGGCGGACGCGTGGTGGAACTGCCGTTGAAGTCCAAGCGCGAAGTGGCGCGCGACATTCTGAATTCGGTGATCGCCATTTACCGTCATCCCGAGCCGGAACCCGAGCCGGAAATCGAAGTGGAGATCGAGACCGAGCACGACGAGTTCGAGGGTTTCGACATTCCGGAAGAGATCGCGCCAAAAACCGCGAGTGCCGTACCCGAAGAGCCGCCCCAACGCGGACATAAAAAAGGACGACGCGAACGGGGCTTTAAAGGCGAGAAGAAAAAGAGCGCGCCGCCGGCAGCGAAGCCGGTGGAACCGTCGACTCCTCCGGTTCCGCCTCCGCCGAAAAAAGAAACGCCCGTACCGCCGCCAGCCGCCGAAACGGAATCGCTGTTTCCGACTGCTGAAGGTGCGGCGAAGAAATCCCGACGGGGACGGCGCGGAGGCCGTAGAGCCGCGCGCGCCCGAGCGAACAAAGCCGCGCGCATGACGGATGGTTCGAATAGTGAAGAATCATCCGTGCCGCGCGTTCCGGAAAATGTTCCGCCGCCGGCTCCGGTGAAGCCGGGCGTGGAAGTAAAAACAGAAGCCGGAACTCCGCCGGAAAAAGAGAAGAAGGCAAAACGCGGCAGACCGCCGACAGGCGCTCCGCGCAAGTCGAGTCCGCGGAAACCCAAAGCCAAGTGATTCCGCGAGCAACCGATGTCCGGTGATTCGGGAAACGGCAAGAAAAACATCAATCGCGACGAAGCCGCAAGGCTCACGCGGAACTATCTGGAGTTTCTGGCGAACTTCGAAGACAGCTTGCCGTTGCCCGCGAGTTCGCTGAAAAGGCAGAGCGATACGCGCGTGCTGGCCGGAGTGAAACAGCCGCTGCCGGAAAGTCTGGAAGCGTTTGACCGGCAGATCAATAAGTGCAAACGCTGCCCGCTGGGTGCGACGCGCACGAAGTTCGTGTTCGGAGTCGGCAACCCGCATGCGCGCATCGTGTTTGTGGGCGAAGCTCCCGGACATGATGAAGATATTTCGGGCATCCCGTTCGTCGGACGGGCGGGGCAATTACTGGATAAAATGCTGGCGGATATCGGGCTAAGCCGCCAGCACGTGTACATCTGCAACGTGCTCAAATGCAGACCGCCGAACAATCGCGATCCGGAACCGACGGAAGTGGCCACGTGCAAGCCGTACTTGCTCACGCAGCTTTCGCTTATCAAGCCGCACGTCATCGTCTGTCTGGGCAGGCACGCGGCGGCAACTTTACTGGATTTGGAAGCTCCGATGAAGGAGCTGCGCGGCCGGATTCTGCCGTGGAACGATAGGCAGGTTTTAGTGACGTATCATCCGGCCTATTATCTGCGCAATATGAATTTTTTGAATCTTGGCGAGCAGGATTTTCGATTGCTGCGCTCGCTGTATGATAAGGCCGTTCAATCTCCGAGCGGTTGACCGCGTTCTTTGTTGACGGATATTTTTTAGAAAGCCCTCGCATTCATGGCCGTCCCCGCCGCACAGACTATGCGTTCCGCGTCCGATCAGACCGCCGGGCCGCGCACACCGCCGCAGTCTTTGGACATGGAGAAAGCTCTGTTGGGCGCGCTTTTATTGGACGGCAGCGCCTTCGCACGCGTCGGCGATCTTTTAGACGACGGATCGTTTTACCGACCCGTACACTCCATGATTTTTGGGGCGATGCGATCTCTGGATCAGCATCACGAACCGATTGATCTGGTGACGGTGGCGGAGGAACTTTCACGGCAGGGAAAACTGGACGAGGTCGGCAGCGGAGTGTATCTGACGGAACTTGCCGAGTCCATGCCGTCGGCGGCGAACGTCGAGCATTACGCGCGGGTCGTCCACGAAAAAGCTATGCTGCGGCGGATGATTTCGCTGGGATCGGAAACGGCGACGGCGGCGTACGAATCGTCCGCTCGCGCCGATGAAATCTTTGAAGATTTGCAGCGCAGGCTCGTGCATTTGATCGGCGAACGACGCGGCCGTCATGCGGTGAAAGCCGACGCCGTCTGTCATCAGACTCTTGAATACGTTACGCATCTCAAATCGAGCGGCAAATATTTATCGGGAGTCGGTTCGGGATTCGACCGGTTGGACGATCTGACGACGGGATTCAATCCGGGGGAACTCGTCATCGTGGCGGCGCGGCCTTCGATGGGCAAGACGTCGCTGGCCATGAACATCGCACGCGCAGCCGCCGACCGGCACGAATGTCCGATATTGGTTTTTTCGCTGGAAATGGAAGTGCGGCAGCTCATGCTGCGCATGTTGTCGTCGGAAGCGCACATCGGACTTCAAAAACTGCGCACAACGGCGCGGCTTTCGGATGAAGAGTACGTGCGGCTGGCGCAGGGCGCAGCGCGACTCGCTGAACTGCCGATTTTTTTCGATGACAGCGCGGGATTGGGAATCGAAACGCTGCGGGCGCGGGCGCGGCAGTTGTGGATTGAGCACAAGATCGGCATGATCGTCATTGACTACTTGCAGCTCATCCAGCCGCCGAAAATGGCGGACAACCAACAGCAATGGGTGGCGTTTCTTTCGGCGTCGCTGAAATCGTTGGCCAAAGAATTGGGGATTCCGATCATTTGCCTTTCGCAGCTTTCGCGCGCGCCGGAGACTCGCGGCGGCGACCGCAAGCCGATGCTCTCCGATTTGCGTGATTCGGGAGCGATTGAGCAGGATGCCGACATCGTTATGTTCGTGTACCGTCCCGAAGTGTACAAGGACATGATCAAAGGCAAACAGTACGAGGTCGCCGGGCAGAAATACGATATTGACGGATTGGCGGAAATCATTATCGCGAAAAACCGCAACGGCCCCATCGGCAGCGTGGCTCTTTCGTTCGTCGGCAAGTACACGATGTTCGCCAGTCTGACGAGTGAAACCCCGCCGTTGGAATCCGCCGCCGAAACGAGCGAGACGGAAGAGGGCGGAGAAGAAGACGTTCCGTTTTGATCACACCGCTGCAAAAAATATGGAAACCGTGACCGCACCACAACTCGTTCCGGAACTGCCTGCACTGAGCCATCCGCTGTTCGCAGAGATGGAACCCGAGCATGTGCGCGAGTTTGAATCTATTCGCTTGGCGGTAGTGCAGCATTCTCCGGATTCGGACTTGGGACTATTGGAGCGCGCGTTTTTGTTTTCGTATCGGGCGCATCAGGGGCAGCGGCGGATTTCGGGGGAACCGTACATCATTCACGGCATCGCCGTGGCGCGGATTCTGGCCGATCTCAATTTAGGCGATACCACAGTGGCCGCCGGTTTTCTGCACGACGTGGTGGAAGACACGGAAATCACCGTAGACAATATCCGCAAGGATTTCGGGGACGCGGTGGCCAATCTGGTGGACGGCGTGACGAAGATTCCCGAACTCAAGTACGAGTCTCAGGAAAAAAAGCAGGCCGAGAATTTCCACAAGATGCTGCTTTCGATGTCGCAGGATCTGCGGGTGATTCTCATCAAGTTTGCCGACCGCCTGCATAACATGCGAACCATCGGCTATCTGCCGCGCAAGACGCAGGAGCGGATCGCGCACGAGACCCTGGACGTCTACGCGCCGCTCGCGCATCGCCTGGGCGTGCATCAGATCAAATGGGAACTGGAGGATCTCGCGTTCAAGGTGCTGGAGCCGCGCACGTACAAGGAATTGGCGGAAAAAGTGCAGATGAAGCGCGGGGAGCGCGAGCACTTGGTGCAGGACGTGACCGCCAGCATCGAAGCGGAATTGAAGAGCGGAGGCATTCAGGCGCGCGTGACGGGGAGGGCCAAGCATCTCTATTCCATCTTCAACAAGATCCGCAACCGCGGCTATAATTTCGAGGAAATTCTCGATCTCATCGCGGTGCGCGTGATCGTTCCGCGATTGGAAGACTGCTATCACGCCCTGGGCGTGATTCACTCGCTGTATACGCCGATCGAGGGCAAGTTCGCCGACTTCGTGGCGACGCCAAAATCGAACATGTACCAGTCGTTGCACACGAAAGTGTTCGGGCCGGAGGGGCGGAAGATCGAAGTGCAGATCCGCACGGAACTCATGCACCGCACGTCGGAGATCGGCATTGCCGCGCACTGGCGGTACAAAGAAGGCGGCGCGTCGCGCGAGGAGCTCGACCGCCAGATGGAGTGGCTGCGCAGCGTGCTCGAATCCCGTGACGAAGCGACCTCCTCCGGCGAGTTTCTGCAGAACCTGAAGATCAATCTGTTTCAGGAAGAGATTTTCGTATTTACGCCGCGGGGGCGGCTGCTCACACTTCCCCGCGGAGCCACTCCGGTGGATTTCGCGTTCGCCGTGCACACGGACATCGGTTTACACGCGATGGCCGCGAAAGTGAACGGGCAGATTACTCCGCTGAAGGGTGAATTGAATTCAGGCGACGTGGTGGAGATCATCGTCTCGCCGAGTCAGAAGCCGAATCCGGACTGGCTGCAATTTGTCCGCACGTCGCGCGCGCAGAGCAAGATCAAGAAGTGGCTTAAAGAGCAGCATTTCGAGGAATCGGCGCGTTTGGGACGCGAGATTCTGCTGCGCGAGTTCCAGAAGTTTCACATCAAGAAGACGGATAAAGAACTCGCGGATATTGCGCTGCTGTTCGGGCAGAGCGATCTGGAAAGCTTCATGGCGGCGGTGGGCGCGGGCGACGTCAGCATTCAATCCGTGCTGCGCAAAGCGCTGCCCGTGGAGGAAGATCAGGGCCAAGGATGGGGCTCCATTCTTTCCAAAGTCATTCGCCGCGTGAAAGGATCCGAATCCGGCGTACGCATTCACGGCATGCAGAACGTGGCCATCACGTTCGGCCGCTGTTGCCAGCCGCTGCCGGGAGACCGCATCACGGGCTTTATCACGACGGGGCGGGGTGTATCGGTGCATCGCGTGGACTGCCGCAATATTCCGGTTCTCATGCAGCGTCCCGAACGCAACATCGCGGTGGAGTGGGATGTAGATCGTGAAGCCACGTTCAACGTCCGCGTGCGGGTGATCGCCAAGGAACGGCTGCGGCTGCTCAGCGAACTCACGCAGGCGATGGCTAAAGATGAAGTGAATATTCTGTATCTCGAAATGAAGAAAGAAGACGCCTTCGCCGTCGGAAATCTGACGCTCGAAGTGAAGTCGCTTCCTCATCTGACCCGCGTTTTCAAGCGGATGAAGGCTATCAAGGACGTCATCCATGTCGAACGGCTCGACGAAGACGGGAGCCATGACCGGTAGACCGCGTCAAACAAAACCTCACAATAGATTCCCTATCAGCGGAAAGCGCCGAAGGAGGTCGAATGCGAACGTTCATTAAGAAGGATGTGGTTGAACGAGTGTGCCAGCGCAGCCAGGAGAGACCGGACGCCGTGGCGAAAGTGGTGAACGATACGTTCACCGTGCTGCGCGAGATTATGTCGGGTAATGACGCCGAGTTGCGGATCGAGATTCGCGATTTCGGCGTGTTCGAGGTCAAAAAGACGAAGCCGAAACCCAAAGCGCGGAATCCCAAGACTAACGAGATCATCTATGTCGCCGCGCGGCGAAAAACTCATTTCAAGCCCGGAAAGCTCCTCAAGGAAGCCCTTAAAAAGCCACTCGACCAGATCTGACTCTGAACGATCGCGGGTTTTGGGACTTGATTGGGGCGAGAAGCGCATCGGCGTCGCTATATCCGATGACGAACTTCGGTTGGCCGTCGGCTATGCCGTTTGGCCGACCGGAGATCTTCTTGCTCAACTGGCTTCTACCGTAGAATCGGAGGCCGTCGGCTTCATTGTCGTCGGCTATCCGCTTACTCTCCGGGGTGAAGCGGGACCCAAAGCCCGGCAAGTGGACCGGTTCATTCAGACGCTCCTGCGTTACGGGTATGACGTTCGCCGCTGGGACGAACGCTACACGACGCAAGACGCCAGCCGTTCGCTGACGAATTTAGGTATATCCCAGCGGAAACAACGGGGCAAAATAGACATGTCGGCAGCCGTGCTCATGCTCCAATCCTACCTTGACGCCAATCGCGTGGAAGAAGGGAGTCCCCGTGCCGGATAAAGTACGCATCGGAATTGTTGGCGCGGGCGGCATTGCGCAGCTCGTTCACATTCCC
>RPQS01000166.1 GCA_003818605.1 Candidatus Zhuqueibacterota bacterium
CGCCCCCCCTAACCCCCCCGTGAACGGAGGGGAATGATGAAAGATTCCGGGCGGGTGACACGCCCCCCCCTTGGCGGAAGAGTAATAGACCCCCCCTAACCCCCCCGTGAACGGAGGGGGATGATGAAAGATTCCGGGCGGGTGACACACCCGCCACGGCGCACCTTGCGGTGTTTGCGTCGCGCGAGGGGTGAGGGCACCCACTCGCGGCGAATCACGGAATGAAAGAGCGGCAGCCTCGGATGAGACCGCCGCTTTCAACACTATATTCCGGACTATATTCCGGCGGGGTCAGCGACCCACGCTCGGCGGAAAAAACCGTGCGGGGTAAGGACACCCCGCACGGCGAAAAGATTCCGGCGGGGTAAGGACACCCCGCACGTCGAAAAGATCGCTTCGCGATCACTTCATCAGCAGCATCTTGCGGGTGGCGGAGAAGCTGCCGGATTCGAGCTTGTACAGATACACGCCACTGCTGAGATTCGCGCCGCTAAACGAGACGGTGTGCGAACCGGCCTGCACCATGCCGTTTACCAGCGTGGCCACTTCCTGACCCATCAGGTTGAACACCTTCAGCGTCACATGATCCGCGCGCGGAACATCATGACGGATGTCGGTGGCCGGGTTGAAGGGATTCGGATAATTCTGCATTAAACCCCAACTCGCAGGCAGTTCCACAGATGTCTCACCCGCGGCACTCGTGGCATCCACGATGGTCGCATGAATCTGGAAGAAATACGGCTGCGTGGACGGCGTGCCGGATCCCGTCCATGAATAGTAGTGAACTTCATTCCACGGCAGCTCGTCACGTCCCACGACCGCCGGATAACGCGGAGTCGGACCCGAGTTCGTAGTCTTCAGCCATACCCAGAAATCGTGAGTGACGTCGCGCGTATCCGGATCGGTGGATATGTCAATGGATTTCCAGCGATCCACACCGGTTTCATTCCGGTTTACGTTTACCGTCGTATTGACAATTTCGAGACCGGGAGCCGCTTGGCCGGATTCATAGACATGCAGCTCGAACGGCATGTTGTCGGCATCCTGCGAGTTCGAGAACTGAATCCGCACGTTCTGAATGTGGAAACGCGAGGGAACCACACCATCCGCAAGCGGCGTGAAGTGAACCAGCGGACCGCTGCCCGTTTCATAGCTGGGGAAATAGTAGAACGTATCCGGCAGCGTGTGATTATCATATCCCAATTCCAGCGGGGAATCGGCAGGCTGCACCTGCACTCCCCAGCATGTGGCCGTATCATTGGCCAGATTCTGATCACCGATCAAACCGGAACGAGTCTGGAAGGTGTAGACACCCGGAGTCGCAATCGTTACTACCGTATCTCTGGTCGCGCGTGTTCCGTGAGCAATGCTGGCAATCGGCGGGAAGAACGCGCGCCACGTGCCCACTTCCATGACGCGATAGTAGCACGTCACGTCGTTTTGCGCGTTCGCGCCGGGATTCTCGAAGAAGCCGCGAATCCGCATCGGACGACCCGCCACGTTCGGATAGCGAACCTGAATCGTGGCGCAACTGACGTCGTTGGGAAATCCCGGAGTGAAGACCACGCTGAAATCGTCGAACATCATGCCTTCCGCCACATTCAGATCGCAGGTGGACTGCTCATAGAAGCGGATGCGGACGACGTGTCCGACGAACTGATACAGATCTTTCCATTCCGAGGAAAAGCCGGATTCGCTGAAAAATTCCCACGATGGCACGGGGCCGATATAGCGATAGCTTGTGCAGTCCGGATTGCAGGTCGGATTGTTGAGCGCGCACCAGGTTCTACCGGAGTCCACCGTGATTTCCGCGCCCCACGCATCGCAGTCTTCCGGATGATTATCGGGGTCATCGCAAGGCACGTCGCCCTTGATCCGCACATCCACTTTAACGGTGCCAAAGGCAATCGTGCGCAGATCAATGTAGGGAGACATGATCGCGCAATTCATATTGGGAACATAGTCGCCCGTGGAGACCTGATTGCACATTAAAACATACGTCCCGTTTTCCGGATCGGTGTCCGTATCCACGCGCCAGAACGAGCCGGCGGGATTGCGGCCGACTCCGGAACGCCACAGCCCGACACTATCGGCATTATCCGTAAAGAATGTATCGGTTCCCGCATAGCAGCGGACATTGTCTATCATCCAACCGAACATTGTAGCATCATCCGACGTGCAAAATCCCGGATCCGAACCGAAAGCGAAACGAATAATAACCGTCTGTCCGGCCCACGTCGTCAGATTTACCGTTTGTTGATGCCACGTGGTGTTGGTGCCGCACCAACCGGGAATATTCGGTCCTTCGCAGTGCTGCACGCCAAAGCCGTACAGACTGGTGCGATCGTAGACAGGAGTCAGAGCCGTTGAGGGAATGACCATCCAGTTGGTTCCGCCATTGGTGGAGATGCGAAGATTCATGCCATCCCAGCCGTTGTAAGGAGGATCGGCTGAAGAAGGATCTTCGACTTTGTAGCGATGCCAGAACCTCATCATCGGCGTTCCGGCGGGCAAAGTCAAAGACGGCATGTCCAGAACCATGTACCACTCGTTATCATAGCCGCCGTTCGTATTGATTTCCGGATTGCCTACCCACCAGCTTGTTCCCGTACCGCCGAAAGCCTGATAGTCATCGAGGTGCCATTGGCCGGGAACTGCCGTCAGGTCAACGACCTCCCAACCGTTGAGAGTGCCGGATTCCCAGTTCTCGGATAGAAGCGTTTCGTCCAAGTGAGAGTTGGCGCGCTGAGGTACGGCGAAACGCGTCTCGGGTTGTGCTGATTGGTCCAACGATTGAGGTTGAACCGGTGTTGCCCCAGAAGCCGCAGTGCAGATGCACACGATGGCCAAGAGCATTAAGGTCCAGAGCTGCCGCATTATCAAATCCTCCGCATGGTTTTACCCTTGGAAGCCGAATCGGCTTCGCAATCTCCAAATCAGTAAATCAGTTAGATTCTATGTATAATAACAATTTCCACAGGAAGAGTCAAGCGCGTTTATGTCTGCAAGCGGCGTCTTTCAACAAATTCGATTTCAGTATCATATTATTTTTCCAATGATATAGCCAATCACCACGCCGATAAGCAGCACATAGGTTATCACTCTCGAGTCTACGACGGATTTCGTATGACCCTGCTTCATCAGCAGCAGTGCCGTAAAATAGCCAGCCGCATTCATGAGCCAGATTGCCGGAATAGCGAGGGCCTTTAAAATCAGGGGGCCAATCCACGGAATCAGTCCTAGAAGCGCTGCCAATCCGGTAAATGCAGAGGTCAGCAAACCGACTAAGGCGGCAAGGGCGGCGACCAGGCTTCCCTTCAAACCCAATACGAAGCCGATGAGGACGACAAGCCCGGTAACAACCAGAGCGATTACCGGCCGCCGATACTGTGCCCAAAAAACCGCAATGCGTGGAACATACATAGAATCACCTGTGTCTGTATACCGGAAGATAACTCCATCCCACTGTATTTTCAAGCCCCTTATCGTTCTATCGAGAAGAAAAGAATATGGCACACGATCTTATTCAGTCTGATGAGAATGGATCGGATATGCCGATTTACGGGGCAAGTTGATTTACAGCAAGAAACTTAGTATATTTGATGATATGGCAACTTTGCCTCCGTTGATCCCCATGCCGGCACCGGTGTACTTTCTTTCTGACGCGCATATCGGGGCGGTTCTCGTTCCCGATCCGCAGGATCAAAAAGTAAAACTTGATCGTTTCTTTCGCATTGTGGAAGAAAAGGGAAAAAGTCTGGTCATTGTGGGGGATTTGTTCGATTTCTGGTATGAGTGGGCGCACGTGATTCCCAAGAATCCGTTCGCTGTGCTGTGCCGTCTGCGCGGATTGGCGGAGCGCGGCATCGAGGTTCATTATTTGGCGGGCAATCACGATTTCCGGCTGCATGGTTTTTTGGAATCGGAAATCGGGATGCGGGTTCATCTGAACAGTTTGTCCGCGGACATCGGCGGCCAATCCGTGTTTGTTTTTCACGGCGACGGGATTCTACAGCGCGACCACGGCTACCGACTGGTAAAGCGCATTCTACGCAATCGCGTGACACAGCGCATCTTTTTATGGCTGCATCCGGATGTGAGCATGGCACTGGCGCGCGGGACGAGCGTGGTCAGCCGCACGGCGACACGCAAGGATCCGGCGGATGACGAGGAGTATCTCCATTACGCTCGAGGCAAATTCGCCGAAGGTTATCAGGCCGTCGTGATGGGGCATTCGCACCGACCGGTCGAGCACGCGGACGGTGCCCGCACTTACGTGAATCTCGGCGACTGGATCACGGAATACACGTTCGGCGTTCACGACGGCGTTCGGTTGCGCCTTCACCGTTTGGAAGCATGAGTTCATAGCCGGCGTTTTTCGCGCGGCTGTTCTATATTCAGATTCCCTTGCAAGAGCCAACATCTTCACCGCATAAGCGCCAAAAGCGGCGGACAACCCGGACCCTGATTGTCGTCATCGCAGCCGTTCTTGTTTTAGGCGGCGGTCTGGGCTTCTATTTTTATCTGCGCTCCGGGATGCCTTCGGTTGAAGAACTGGAAAACTTCGCGCCGCAGCTCAGCACGAAATTACTCGACTGCAACGGAGTGGTGATCAAGGAGATTTATACTCAGCGCCGCAGCTATGTGCCCTTGGCGCAGACTCCGGTGTGCGTGACGCAGGCGTTTCTGGCCATCGAAGATCACAAATTCTATACGCACTGGGGAATCCGGCCGTTCGCGTTGGTGGGAGCGTTCATCAAAGATCTTGCGCATTTCAATTTTCGCTTTCGCGGCGCGTCCACGATTACCCAGCAGTTGGCGCGAAATTTGTATTATACGTCGCAGCGCACGCTGGTTCGCAAGCTGCGCGAAGCGCTGACGGCCATTGAAATCGAACGGTACTACTCGAAAGACGAAATTCTCGAGATGTATCTGACGCAGACGTATTTCGGGGCGGGAGCGTACGGCATCGGGGCAGCGGCCAACACATATTTTTCGAAAGCGGCGGCGGATCTGGATATTGAAGAAGCCGCGATGTTGGCGGCCATTCCCAAATCCCCGGCCCGCTACAACCCGATTACGAATCCGGACAACGCTTTAGCCCGGCGCAATATGGTGCTGCGGCGAATGCGCGATGTGAAATATTTGAGCAAGGTGACTTACGAACGCGCCGCGGCTACCGGACTCAGTCTCAAGCCGTCATCTGTGGATGGAACACTGGGGGTTGCACCATACTTTACAGAGACGGTGCGGCAGCAGTTGAACGGAATCGGCAAGACGTTTGGTTTCGATCCGTATCGGGATGGAGTGTCCGTTCACACGACGCTGGATGCGCGTTTACAGGCCTGTGCGGAAAAGGCCGTTACGGAGATGCTGCCGCCGGTTCAGAAATCCGCGACCGCCGTATTTAAGGCTTCGCAGCTTCAAACTGTTTTGCGAAAGGCTTTTCCGGATTCTTCGGCGGCGGCGCGCAAGCGGATGACGAACAATTCCAAGTTGGTGGATTCGCTGGCGCTGGTTTACTCTCCCGTGCAAGTTGCGTTGGTGGCGCTCAATCCGACGAACGGGCATATCGTGGCGATGATCGGGGGGCGCGACTTCGAGCAATTCAAATTCAATCGCGCCGTTCAAGCGATTCGGCAGCCCGGTTCTTCTTTCAAGCCGTTTTTATATGCCGCCGTGTTGGATGCCGGAACACCGATTACGACACGAATTTCCAATGAACGGCTGATGATTAAAGATCCGACGGGGAGAGACAAATCGGGTAATTTAATCCCGTGGCCGGACAACTACGAGAATGATTACGGCGGTGAAGTGGATTTGCGAGAGGGGTTATATCGTTCTTTGAATGTTGTGGCGGCGAGATTGATTCGCGAATATACGACTCCGCGCGATGTGGTGAAGATGGCTCAACGGCTCGGGATTACCACGGAGTTGGGGCCGTATGATGCGCTGGCGCTTGGTGCATCCGGCGTGATTCCGTTAGAGCTTGCTGCCGCTTATCAGGTGTTTCAATCGGGCGGCATTTATTCCAAGCCGATGTATATTACCGGAGTGGATGATCAATTCGGCGCACCGATTTCGGTGTATCGTCCGGAACGCCGCGCGGCCTTGTCGGAAGAAACGGCTTATCTCACGCAGAGTCTGATGCGGTCGGTGGTAGACCGGGGAACCGGAGCCGCATTGCGCAGCAAGTTCGGATTTCGATTACCCGCCGCGGGGAAGACCGGA
>RPQS01000167.1 GCA_003818605.1 Candidatus Zhuqueibacterota bacterium
GACGACGGCGCAGGTCGTGCTGCTGGAATCGGCCAACATCATGCAGGGACGACTACGCGGAAAGACCGATCCGGAAAAAATGCTGAACGGCAAGGATGAATGGTATCTGAGAGCCGCGCAAGCCAATCAGTTACGGGTTCCTTACGATTCGAGCGGAATACCCGTAGAAGTCCGAGTGGGACGGCATTTATCCGCAATACGCACATTGATGGAATCCATGAGCATGCTCAATCCCGATCGCGCGATGACGATTGACAACATCCCTGATTATGCCAACTTGCAGCGGCAAGGAATCGGCGCTTATCTCGGCAACATAAAAAAATCTAACTGAACATACAAAGGACAAGGTTGATGAAGACGATTTTAAAATTAGCGGCACTTGCAGTGCTGACGGTTGCACTTGCCGCTCCGCTTTGGGCACAGCCCATATTCGCGGAACCGATTCTGCTGACTTCCTGCGGTCAGAGCGCGGATGCGCTGATGATCAAGGCGGTTCTGATGAAGGACTCGCTAAGCTTCGAGTACCTGCCGCAAGCGGGCGCGGCCGACGTTGCCGGCAAGGGTTCCGTCATGCTGGTCTTGGGCGGCAGCAGTAAAGGACTCGGAGCGGCCAAGATCAGCGAAACGGATGAGATCGCACGCGTGACCGCGCTGCTGAATGCGGCGAAGGAAGCCGGATTATCCGTTCTGGCCGTCCATGTGGGCGGGTTGAACCGGCGGGGCGCGTTATCCGATCCTTTCAATAAACTCGGAGCGGAAAATGCGGAGAAGCTGGTCATTCTTAAGGGCGGCAATGACGACGGCTTCTTTACAAAGATTGCCGAGGAGAAGAAGATACCATTAGACACGATAGATACAGCTCTGAATATGGGCCCGCTGCTTCAGCAGTTGTATCATCCCGAAGAAGAATAGTCTGAAAGCAGGCATGAAAAAAGCGGCTCGATATTTAAATCGAGCCGCTTCTATTTTACGTCAACTTAACGCTACTTCATCAGCAGCATTTTCTTGGTCTGCGTGAAACCGGGAGAATCCATCCGGTAGAGATAGATGCCCGCACCCACGGCAACTCCGGCATCGGAACGGCCATCCCATCTAATATGGTGCATTCCCGCCGTGTAGCGGCTATCCGTGAGTGTACGGACGAGCTGGCCCATGATGTTGTAGACCTGAATCCGCACCGCGGAATTGACCGGAACGTTGAAGACGATTTCGGTTTCAGGATTGAACGGATTCGGATAGTTCTGCGCCAGACCGAAACGATCCGGCATCAGGCTGACGGGAACATCCACGGCGCTGGGTCGGCCCAGATGGAAGATGGAGTCCGTCGTGTCCGTGAACATGATGCCTTCTTGCACAACGCTGGTATCCACAAGCAACAGACGGCAATTGATTATCGTCGTATCATTGGGGAAACGGCACTGGATGGTAATCGGCGAAGTGGCCGAGATGATCGAATCCATGCAGAGAACGTTTCTGCGATTGCCGTTTGACAGCAGCCACAATTCCCAATGTGAGAAGCAATCCGATGTCGGGCGTTCGACTTGAACCGTGAATTGCGTGTTGGCCAGTTGTTGACCCGTGATATTTCCGGCGGCGCCCGAAACGAAGCGCAACATATAGGTGCTGCCCGTGTCGTGGTTGGAAGAGTCGGATTCACCGGACACACCCGCCGCTTTAATATAATACTCATGCGGCTGATCTGAAAGCAGCGAGAATGTGGTCGTCCGATCGTTCATACCGGGTGAAGCACGTAAAATATCCTGACCACCCTGTTGATTGACCTCATAGATATTAAAACCATTCACGTTTAAGCCGTCATGCTGCCAGGCTGCCTGAATGGACAGACAACGGCTATCGCGCAAGACGTCGAAGTTTGTGGGAGGAGTCGGTATGGGATCATCGGAGGGACAAGGAGTATTGGCGCAGTGCCAGTTTGCCCAGACAAAAGGATGTGACTGCTCGCCGGGCGAAACAGTAAATGTGTCCGTATTCCAACAGCAACCACCCGAGTTTATCTGCAAATAATAGACAGGATGATCGCCGTTAGCCTCCTGAGGAAGATTAATGACGAGATAGGATTCGGGATAGAAGTAACCGGCACCGAATCCGACAGTAGCACCGTTAAGCGACATGCAATTCCAGTTTACTTCTGTATAACCCGTCCCGACACGGGGAATGGAATCCAGAAGGCTTGGACCGTTCACATCGTTATCCCAGCGGAGACAGATGATTGTACCGTCTTGATAAGGATTATCAGTCGTCGTTTCACACGGACATCCCAACGGATCGCCGCCCGAAGGATCGTAGTAGAGTTCGATCAATCCGATCTGGCCAAACGTTAAAGATGTTACGAAAAGACAGAAGAAGAAAAACAGGCAAGTTTTCATGAGCTTCATGGCAGCTCCCAAGGGTTGTCCCAACACGGGGATTTATCTTCATATGATTTAAAAAAACAAGAGAATGCGCTGAAAAACCATGATTTTATTCTCTTGGCGAATGTTCCAGCACAGTTGATACCTGAACGCATAATATCATTCATAGAGTTCAAAAAGTCAACTCCTTTCCGCTAAATTTCTGCAATATATCCGTTGGCATTCTCTGACATAGTGTGCGGAGTACTCTATCCGAACATAACCGTGGCGGGGACTTGCGATCTGAAATTTATTGCTGTAACTTATAATTTAGTCTCTGATTACAATTTTTGATTTTTTCTCTGACGATCTATTTCCGAAAACTTGAAGTTTTGATTAAACCCGGAACTTGCGACTTTATGGAGCATTGAATCCATAAAGTTGATGGCTTGGATTTTCTTCCGATTTTTCATTTATTTCAATATCTTACAAAGGGACAGCCCTATGCGACAGCTCGCACTGCATCTAACGATCAGTTTGATCATGCTGGCCGCAGTTTTATGCGGTGGCTGGTTTGAATACCAGCAGCAACCTCCGGCTCCAGTATCGTTCGTCCCACGGTCACAGACTTCTCATGCTCCGTTCGATGTGTGCTTCGCGCCGGGGACATCGGAGGAGTACATGGCCGAGTGGCAAGCCAGAATCTGGCAAAGCAGCCGCCTCGACTACGAGCTGGGAGGCCGCTGGGGCAGAACAGCCACGAATGTTTCAACGGGCGCACCGGGATCATCAATAACAATTACTTACAGTTTTGTCCCGGATGGCGTCATTGTTGATGGTTCACCCAGTCTGCTCTTTTCAATGATGAACGACCTGTTCGGCAGCGAAGCGGTTTGGCAAGCGAAAATTGCTTCGATTTTTAACAGTTGGAGCCGGGTATCGGGGCTTCACTATATTCAGGTTTCGGATGACGGAGCGGCTTGGTCGAACAGCCGGGGCGTATTGGGCGCGCGCGGCGACGTTCGCATCGGCGCACGTTCGATGGACGGATCATCGGGAGTGTTGGCGTATAATTATTATCCGGACAACGGCGATATGCTATTGGACGCGGATGAGAATTGGGCGGCACCGGCGCAGAATTATATTTTCCTCAGAAACATCGTTGCGCACGAACATGGACATGGCTGGGGTTTGGCTCACTCTTGCCCGATAGACCAAACCAAGCTGCTGGAACCGTACTACAGTAATCAGTTCGATGGACCGCAGCATGACGATATCCGCGGCGCGCAGCGCAATTACGGCGATCCGAAAGAGCCGAACAATTCCGCGGCAGCCGCATTTCGATTTGGAACGATAGCCAATGACACGACTATCTCCCAACTTGGTCTTTGCGACAGCACGGATCGGGATAACTACCGGTTTTCGATTGCTGCCGGCAAGGGATTTACTCTGACGTTGGTTCCGGTCGGGCACTCGTATCTGGCCGGACCACAAAACGATGATGGTTCGTGCACTGCGGGAACGCTGATCAATACGATTGATGATTTGGATATGAGTCTCGCTCTGCTCCGTGCCACGGATTCCACGCAGCTTATGTATAAGAACGTAAATCCTGCCGGACAGAACGAAGAGATTTATCACTATGAAGTGACGGCAGCGGGAGACAGCTTCATTGCACGAGTGCGCGGCAGCGGAGTGCGGGATGTGCAGCTTTACGAGTTACGATTCGACATTTTCAATCTGGCCGATCCGTTCCTGTCTATAAGTCCAATCGTATTCGATACGACGCAGATTGATATTCCGACATCGCGTACGACTCAGTTGATCAATCACGGGACATCGGCGGTGACGATTGTTTCCATCTCGGCAACGGCTCCCTTCAGCGTGTCTCCCTCCGGACAGCATACTATTCCCTCGGGCGGAAGTCTGGAATTGACCGTGACTCTCCAATCGAATCAGGTCGGACAATATGCAGGGACATTGAATGTTGCGCATTCGGGGCCGGGCGGCCAGCTTTCCTGTGAATTGGTCGGAATGGTTGCCAGCGCCTGGCTGCAGTTTGTGGTTACCAATATATGGGACTTCGGCGAGGTCGGATTGGGTGATACGGACAATCTGCGCGTTCCGGTGCGGGCGCAAGGCAATATTCCGTTGACGATTCAATCCATTAATGTGGCAGGACCCTTTGCAATGCCGATTATGGTGCCGTTAACGCTGAACCCATCGCAATCGTATATTCTCAACCCGACGTTTACACCAACAACTCTGGGCAGCTTTTCCACGGAAGTGATTATCATTCACACCGGATTCAGTTCTCCCGATACATTGTTTCTGAACGGAACGTGTGTGCCGTCCTCGGTGGATGATCCGCGCCATTCGCTGCCGACGGTCTATCGCCTGAGGCAAAATTATCCGAATCCGTTCAATCCGGAAACGCGGATCACGTTCGATTTGCCGCGCGCGGCCAAGATTTCTTTGCAAGTGTTTGATGTGCAGGGGCGGATGGTTAAAGAAATGGCCGACGGGAATTTCGAAGCCGGAAGACATACAATTGCTCTCGATGCTTCCGCGCTGCCCAGCGGAATATACTTGTATCGTTTATCCTCGCCCGAGTTCACGGACACGGGCAAGATGATGCTGCTGAAGTAGCAGCCGCAAGCTGGTTGCGCGGGCGGAGAAATCTCTCTCCGCCCGTCACATTTCTGATCGCGAGGGGTAAGGACACCCCTCGCGGCGAAAACAGACTCCGCTGATATAAGAGAAGGTCAATGGAGATCAGTTCAACACGGATTCATGTCAGTTCCAAAATGTGCAAGACACTGGACGTGGGCTTGCGGCGGACTCTGTTCGGCGGGAACATGATGGCTTGGATGGATGAGGCGGCTTCGATCTTAGCGCACAAACACACGGGCGAAGAGGCGATGGTCACGCTGAAATTCGGCGAAATCCGCTTCGTGCACCCGGTGAAGGAAGGTCACATCGTGGATTTCTTCGTGGACAACGTGAAGGTCGGACGGACTTCGATCAGCTTCGATCTGGAAGGCTGGACGGATCAGAAGAATCTCGTTGTGAAAACGAGCGTCGTTTTTGTGGCTGTGGACAAAAACGGAAGGCCCAAGGCTATCGAGAAATTCAGAAGGTAGATTCCGGCAGGGTTGCGAAGACTTAACCCGGCTCGGCGGATAATAGCCGTCCCGGTGGTGCCGTTTCCGGAAAGGACAGATGCGAATCGTTATTTCCAGAGACGACAAACACGCGCAACTAAGGGAGGGACGGGCTATGAAGACGCTGCAACACTGTGTGATTATCGCGTTGGTCGGTCTGATTCTGGCGGCAATAATCGGTTGTGATAATGATTCGGGAGATCGCCCACCGCCACCGATAGGGCCGTTCCGGCCGCGTATCGTTATGGAGGAAGATACCATATATCTGAAACCCAACGATTGGGCGGCAACGAATGGTGCAGTGATTGCGGAAGATGAATCAGGAAATGTGGGATCCGGATATCATGTTGACCTTACAGTGGCACCACTCGGATATCTCGAATACATGAATCCCATACTAAGAGATACGACCGATGAAATGGGGC
>RPQS01000168.1 GCA_003818605.1 Candidatus Zhuqueibacterota bacterium
CAGTTACCGCGGGTGATGTAATGGAGCCGACGGAGGTAGAGAAATAAATTATCGCTCCGCCGATCGGATTGTGAGCTTCGTTTCGGACGCGCGCGAACACTTGTGATCTGGAGACTCCGTTATCCGCGAACAACGTGTCTCTTTCCGACCACAACGTCAGCACGCCCTCCTCCGTGCCCACGTCCGCGATGCGGAAATTAGTCGTCCATTGCTCAGACATGCTCAGCAATTCAGTTCGCAGCAGGATGGTTCCCGTATCCGTGGGCGCCGTATACGACGTTCGCGCCCATCCCAGTCGGTCGCTGCTCACGGTGGTATCAGCGCGGCCGCCGGTCAACATACCGCGATTCACGCTGAACCGTACGGCTTCGGCTTCCGCCGGCTCATTCATTTCATTGAGAATGCGTGCATGCACCGCCGCGGTTTCACCGGGACCGACGATGCGCGGGTCCACGATCACCGTGTCAATGAACGTGAGAATGTGTTTATTGGAACCTGTAGGACTGATATCCCCCTTTTGCTCGCAACCCAGCCAGAGCACCAGGGTGGCCAGCGCACAGGCGGGGAGCCACATTCGATTTGCCCAACGGCTCTGCTTCACGTTCGATCCTCCTCTATCTGCAGTGATATTCTTTGAGCTTGTACAACAGAGATCGGTGTGAGATCTCTAACAGTCTGGCGGCGCGCGTCCGGTTGTTGTTCGTCAGCTTCAACGCGCGCGCTATGAGTTCCTTTTCAACGCGGGGCACCAGCTCAGTCAAGGTCTGTTTGATGCTGAGCTGTTCATCCGGTATCTGTACTTTAAAATCGTCCGCGGTAAACCGCAACTCCTGCGGCAGGGAATCCATACTGATTTTATTGGAATCCGATAAGACAATGGCGCGTTCAACAATATTCTGTAGTTCGCGAACATTGCCCGGCCATGGATACTTCATTAATACCTGCATTGCATCCGGAGTGACATCTACCGGTTCATGGTTCTGGGTAAGTTTCTTCAGGAAATGGTGGATCAACAGGGGGATGTCTTCCGGCCTCTCCCGAAGCGACGGCATGACAATCGGAATGATATTCAGACGATAAAATAAATCTTCACGGAATCTGCCTTCCCGGACTTCCGTGGCCAAGTTCCGCGATGTGGCGGCGATGATGCGGACATCTACGGAAATCTCCGACACATCGCCCAGCCTCCGGATCTTGCCCTCCTGCAGCACACGAAGCAGTTTAACCTGCAAAGCGGTCGGCAATTCACCGATTTCGTCCAGCAGCAATGTGCCGTTGTTCGCTTCCTCGAATAAACCGTGCTTCGTTCGCACGGCGCCGCTGAACGCGCCCCTATTGTATCCGAAGAGCTCCGATTCCAGAAGTGTTTCGGGAATGGCCGCGCAGTTGATCGTGATGAACGGATGATTGCGAACCCGGCTGTGGAGATGAATCAAACGGGCGATGACTTCTTTGCCGGTGCCCGATTCCCCGCTGATCAGTACCGTGCTGTTAAACGGCGCGATCCGCTGGACCTTCTGGAAGATTTCCCGCATGATGGCCGACTTGCCCACGACGTTGTCGAAGGAATAACGGGCCGAGACTTCCTGCCGCAACCGCTCGTTTTCCTGCCGCAGACTGCGCTGCTCTAAAGCCTGCGCAATCATGAGATCCATGACGTCGGGAAGCAAGTCTTCTTTCGCGACGTAATCGTACGCTCCGCTCTTGATGGCCTGTACGGCGGTCTGTACGTAACCATACGCCGTCATCATGACGATCGGCGTTTCCCGATTAATCGCTTTAAGTTGTCTTAGAATTTCGACGCCGTCTTTGCCGGGGAGACGATGATCTAAAAATACGAGATCGAATTCCTCATTCGTAAAGGCGTCTAAAGCGGTCATTCCATCGTGCGCAGCGACGACCAGATGACCTTGGTCTTCCAAGTGTTGTCTTAGAAAAGCACAATAGTCTTGTTCGTCTTCGACGATCAGAATTTTGACATGATTCATATAATAAAACGAATATACCTTTGCCGATAGAGTCTATTCACCGCAAGGTTTTGCAAGGCTTATGCCACGCTTATCGCATTTCTCCAATGTCAAACTATGCAAGCAATTGCATGCGATTCCTCTTTGCGCTCTTCGATTTCTTCGCAATTGGTTGCAGTATTCACGGCGCAAATTGCCGCGTAGTAAGACGAGTTCCTGCCCAGCAAAAAAGGCAACCCTCGGCTCAAGGCCGAGGGTTGCCGATTTACAACGTTTTGAAATCTGAAGTCGGTTGCGCATTATTGCGATGCGCTCACCGTCACTTCCTTACTGCACGCCGTCCGGGGTTGCCGTCAGAACGGTTCCGGCATTGTCCAGACAGGTCACGGTGATCGTGTAAGAAGTCGGAGTCGTCGCACCGTTATACACGTAGGTGAACGCACCGAAATTCGATCCCGTAGGCAGCGACATGTACGGATTGCCCTGCGGATCTACAAGGGTGGTTGCAGCGGTCGCGAGATCCACTGCCGCCGGATAATCCGCATTGTCAATTTCAAACATACCCAGAGCCTGCCGATACTGATCCAGGTCCTGACGAGCGGCGCCCACACGTGCACGATCTTGCGCACCCATGAAACGCGGGACGGCAACAGCCGCGAGAATACCGATAATCACGATCACGACCAACAGTTCGATCAGGGTGAAGCCTTTGCGTGACTTCTTGCTGCGGAATGCCTTCAACATCTTTTCCTCCAAAGGGTGGTTTAGTATTTGGTGAACTTGCTTTCTGGTTTTACTTTTGGCAATGCGTATGCCATTTGCGACTGTCTTCCGATAATGTCATGACTTCATTTCGTTTAGGAGTTTTCTCGTCTCCGTTTTTCACCTTTGGAAACTCGTTTTGCGTGGCATTCTGCAAACGTCTCGTGCAACTCGCTTGCAGGATCGAATCCGAATGTTGCCAAATCGCTACTTCGGAACATCCAGTCCGTACCGTTGGAGCTTGCGATATATGGTGGATGGGTCAATACCCAAAATTTCCGACGCCCGTTTTTTCTGCCACCCTGTCTCTTCCAGAACCTTTAATAGATATTCCTTTTCCATGTCTTCCAGCGTTCCATGCGCGGCATCGGTCGTCATACGCAAACCGCAGGAATCGGAGGACTGAATCTTTCCCGGCATCACTGCGGACTCGATTTCCGGGCCTTCCGTAAGAATCACCGCCCGCTCGATTGTATTTTCCAGTTCGCGCACGTTTCCCGGCCAGGCATACGTCTGGAAAAGCCGCCGGACGTCGTCCGAATACCTTTTCAGCGGAATACCGTGACGGCGGCAGGTTCGCTCAAGGAAGTATTCACTCAGATCGAGAATGTCTTCCTTCCGTTCACGCAGCGGCTTTATATGGATGGGAATCACAGATAACCGGTAATACAAATCCGAACGGAATTCGCCGGTCTTCTGCTTTTTTTCCAGATCGGCATTGGTAGCGGCAATGACCCGGACGTCAATCTTGATAGATTTCACGGCTCCCAAGGGCAGAATTTCCCGCTCTTGAAGTGCGCGCAAAAGCTTTACCTGCAGGGCGGCGGACATATCTCCGATCTCATCCAGAAAAAGCGTTCCGCCGCTGGCCACCTTAAATAAGCCGTCTTTGTCGCGCACCGCGCCCGTAAAACTACCGCGCGTGTGGCCGAAAAGTTCGCTCTCCAACAGTGTATCGGGCAAAGCCCCGCAATTAACGGTTACAAACTCGCCGACGGATCGTTCCGACAACTGATGAATGACTTGCGAAACCACTTCTTTACCGGTCCCCGATTCGCCGGTTATTAAAATAGTGGAATCCGAGGGAGCCACGCGCTGAATCAGCTCAATCAATTCCCGCGTTTGGGGAGCGCTGCCGATGATGCGGGGAACCGCACCCTCTTCAAGCAATTTCGCTTTCAGCTTGCGGTTCTCACGCCGGATCGTCAAACCGTCAATCACTTTCGATACGACCGCGCGAATCTCGTCCACGTGGAACGGTTTAGTGATATAGTCCGCCGCTCCCAGCCGCAGCGCCTCCACGGCCGATTCCAGCGACGCGAATGCGGTCATGACGACGACTCCCAAGTCGGGATAGCGCTTGCGCGCCTCGGCAACCAACTCCAACCCGTTCATTTCGGGCATCCGCAAATCCGTGATCATCAGTTGGCAGGGTTCGTCTTCCAGAATAGACAACGCATCCCGCCCCGATGTGGTGGCACGCACGCGGTAGCCTTCCTTGGTTAACAAGAGCGTCAGGAATTCGCCCATGCTGCGCTCGTCGTCAACGATAAGTATTTTTTCCTTTGCCATCGTGATTCAGATGGTTAGTTCAAACCAGGTGCCATAACCCGGTTCGGAATCCAATGTGAGTGTACCGCCATGTGCATGTACGACCCGCAGAGCGGTGGGTAGCGCCAGTCCGCTGCCGGTCTTTTGTACTCCCGATAGCGGCTGGAACGCCGCGTCCTTCACATCCGCCGAAATTGTCTTCTGCTCCAGCAGAAACCGAATACGATTTGCCGTAGCAGTCGGCTCCAACTTAATCCGTCCGTTCGATTCCGCCCATTCGAAAAGTGAAATCAGGATCGCATCAATCACCAGCGAAAGCTGATCACTGTCGTATTCCGTCTCGAAGCTGGAAGGCAGCAAGTCTTCGATCATTAAGCCTTCCGGGACATGCGCCGTTCGTTTCCGCAGCAGCGTCAGCAAATCGTTCCGCTGTTTGCGGGGGACTTCCTGCCGCGCAAATGTCAAAAAATCCCGCAGTAAGTCATTCAGCCGGTCGGACTCGCGAAGCGCCAGATTCAGATAGGGTCGGAATTCACCGGATTCCGATTCGTTGAACTGAATCATCTCCACACAGCCGCGAACCGTGGCCAGAGGGTTGCGGATTTCGTGAGCCAAATCCCGGGATAAACGTCCGATGGCGGCCAGCCGTTCGCGTTCGCGCTCCGCCCGCTCCATTTCTTTCACCCGGGTTAGATCACTGAATAGTACGATACAGCCCCTCCGCTCCCCCGACGCATCCAACAACACCGAAGCGGACAACCCAACCGGACGCCGGCTTCCGGTTGAAGTTACCAAATCAATTTCCGTCCGCGAATCCAACGTCGTATTTCCCAGCAAGCCTTGAACCGCTTGACCCATTACGGTTTCCGTGCCGAATACACTCTCGACGGCTTTCGAATCCGCCTCCGGCGGCAGTCCGAGGATTCTTCGGCCCGCCGGATTCGAATACAGCACAATATGATTCGCGTCCAGCACGACAATTCCCGTAGTCAAAGAGTCTAAGATCGCTTGCGTATCGAGCCGGAGTTGCTCAAGTTCGCCCAACGTCTGCTGGTGAGTTCTTTCCCGTTTCTGAAATCTGTCATATACATAGGACGTCAGAAACGCCGTCAACAGAAAATTAATCGCATAGATAAACGTTTTTAAACCGAATTCGCTGAACCAGCGTGCGGATTCCGAGTGATACAGCCAGACGATTCCCGCCGTGGAAAGAATCGCCGTCCATACGCCGCCCGGAAGTCCCGTAATCAATCCCGCGGAACCGATGGAAAAAAAATACAGAAATACAAACTCACTATTCGCGCCGCCCGTGTAATAAAGAACAAGAGTATCAAGAACCACGGCGCCCGTCAGGGCAATCCATTTGACGCGAACGGCTAAGCGGCGAAAGCGAAACCATTCCCAACACCCTAAACTGAGCATCGCGTTGAGCGCGAACAGCAGTATATAAGGATAGGGTCCCGCGCCGCCCGGTCGAAAGATAAAGGCCACTCCCAGCAGCACGGTCACAAAGATTAACCGTGCTGCCAGAAACGTAGAGAAGTTCTGCGATGTTTCGGATACGATTCGCATATCGCGACCTATTTAATCGCACCGATCATGTCGAACATCGGCAAATACATCGAAACCAGCAACCCGCCGATA
>RPQS01000169.1 GCA_003818605.1 Candidatus Zhuqueibacterota bacterium
AATTTGGATTCAGGTACATATAAAAGATAAGGCGGGAAAGACGGGTTGTCAAGAGAAATTGAATATTTGTTCAAACAGAAAAGCGACAAGAATTTGAGTGAGAATGGCATTGGAGATAGGAGGTGGAGAAACGATGAACGAGGAATGATGAATGATGAACGGCGGAAAATTAAAGACGAGAAATTTGAAAAAAGAAAAACGTCCCCCCTTTCATCCCCTCCGCAGAGCGAGATCTCGTCCGCGAAGCGGACGGACCGTGAACGGAGGGGGAGAAGATTCCGGTTTGTCCGCCGAGGCGGGCGCCTCGTGCGGCCGAAACACCAAAGAGTCTGATGAATTCGAATTACATTTGATTTCTTTCATTCCGGGCGGGCGAGGCGCCCGCCTCGGCGTGTCGGTCATTTCATCAGCACAATCTTCTGTGTTCGTGTTGCCGTTCCCGCTTCCATGCGGCAGAAATACACTCCCGAGGATAAAGCCTCGCCGTCGAAACGCACGCGATGTTCTCCCGCCGTTTTCATCTCATTCAAAAGCACAGCCACTTCTCGCCCTAAAACGTCATATATCTGAAGAGAAACGCGCTGCGTCACGGGCAGAGTGAACTCGATTTTAGTTGTGCTGTTGAACGGATTCGGATAGGCGGATAATTCAAGCCTTGTGGGAATCGTAGGAATGTGATCGGAGGGAACGTCCAACGGATCGGGGCGCGTTTTAATCAGAAACATATCGAATGCTCTGCCGGGTGTATGTGTCTGACCGGCGATTGCATATCCGCCGTCTGAAGTTGGAAGAATTGCCATAGATTCGTCATTCTCGGTCAGATTATAACAGCCATTCCACAACAGGTTGCCACTTTCATCTGTCCGCCATATATATACATCTGTGAAGTATTCCTCCCCCTCGCATTCGGGTTCGCCTTCGCCTGTCATCACATATCCGCCTCCAGGTGCAGGAGCGATGGACACAGCGCTCGCATCATACTCCCCACGGTAGACACGAGTCCACACGGTGTCTCCTGATTCTGACAATCGCGCGAGAAAAAGGTTGTCATACCATGGGGCGCCGACGGATGCACGACCCGATACGATTATTTCATTGTCTGGACCAATATACATTGAATATATCGAAAGCCCTGTAAACTTCTTTGTCCATAAAGTGTCTCCCATTGCATTTATCCGCATGATATCTCCCCATCCCGCGAGTAATAAATCTCCATTCGGCATCACTTTAGTTACTCGACACGCGTCTGTTTCCGGTGTAACATATATGCGCGTCCAAAGCGTGTCTCCATTCTCGTCCAATTTGAGGACATACATGTCCATGGGATTGTCTGTGTACTCTGTATAACCTGCTACGATAAAACTACCATCAGATAGACTTATCACTGTGTTGGCTCGATCGCGGTCTTGTGTTCCCCATGTTTTCGTCCAAAGCGTATCACCATTATCGTTTAATCGAATTAAGTATATGTCCGAATACCAAGGCGGACCCATTGGCGCGATATATCCTACGACAAGATAGCCGCCATCTTGAGTTGGAGTGACATCAGAAGCCATGGTATACGAAGAATCACCGCCATATCGCCTTGACCAAATTAAGTTTCCCAAGCTATCCGTTCGGAAAAACTGGGTTGTTACAGTCGGATCATACACTAAGCCTGCTAATAAATATCCGCCGTCTTGCGTGCGGCACATCGCCGAACATTCCTCAGTATTGGGTCCGCCGTATCTTTTCGTCCACAGCGTATCCGGGCGCTCCGGTTGCGCTACAGCTTCAAACTGTATTATCGTACACGCGATAATTATCATGAACCCGCGACCAACCATCTTCATTCCTCCCAATAAAAAGACCCTGCTACCGAATAGATAGCAAGGCCCGGAGTCGTCCTTCCTGTTCGAACGATTCATACAATTTATTCCACGTTGCCGATCCTGATGCCTACCCACGATCACCCTCCGGAAAATGAATATGCTTGCGGGCGGGAGACACACCCGCCACGGCTCACGTTGCGGTGGTTATGCCGCCATTGCCGCTCAGGAGAGCGACAACGGCGAGAAGATTCCGGGCACGCGAGACGCATGCCTCGGCGGATAAAAACGTCCCCTTTTCATCCCCTCCGCGAAGCGAGATCTCGTCCGCAAAGCGGACGGACCGTAAACGGAGGGAAAGAAAGATTTCGGCGGGGTCAGCGACCACCGCTCGGCGGACGAGAAGAGACCCCCCTTGTATCCCCCCGTAAACGGAGGGAAAGTAGAGATCCTTCACTTCGTTCAGGATGACCGAAGACGGTCAGATTCCGGGCAGATCGGGGGATCGGCCTCGGCGTTGCTTTCAATCGTTATATATCCAAGTTGGCGGGTTCGAAATGCTCGCGCGGGTGGCGGCAGCACGGGCACATGGCGGGCGCCTCTTTGCCGGTGTGAATATAGCCGCAGACATCGCACTTCCATTTGATGGGCTCTTCCCGCTTGTAGACCGTTCCCGCTTCCACCATAGCCAGCAGTTTTTTAAAACGCTCGCGATGGTGTTCCTCGACCTTGCCTATTGTTTTAAACAGCACGGCGGCCGTCCGGTTGCCTTCTTCCTCGGCATCTTTGGCAAAGCTGGGATACCTGACCCGAGTTTCGTAATCCTCTCCCTCAATGGCCGCTTTCAGATTGGCCGCAGTGTCTCCGATTCCGTTTAAGAGACTGAACGATTCCTTCGCGTGCCGCTTTTCGTTGTCGGCGGTCTCTTCAAAAATCCTGGCAATGTAGTGGTAGCCTTCCTTGCGGGCGACCGCCGCGAAATACGTGTATTTGTTCCGGGCTTGGGATTCACCGGCAAATGCCGCGTGGAGATTGTCATCGGTTTTACTCATAGCCTGCCTCCTGATAATCGGTCTGGTCGTTGATCTTCGGATGAAAAGCCGTCTTCAGAAAAGACAGCGTACGGTGGAATTACAGCAGGCCTTAATCTATGGAATTGTTATCACAGCGTCAACTCTTGAGTCTGCGAACCGATTAGATTGCCGTTCATCTTTTTGAACAATTGAAATATAGCGATTTACGTTTCCTGACAGCTTTCGGCAAGGTCGGCAATCCGCACAGAGCAGAAGAATCCGGGAAGGTTGGGGTTTGGCAATTGAAGGAAAAATGAAAATCCGGTGTTATGTATTTGTATATTATGATACAATGCGTCACAGACAGATAACAGATGCCCCCGCCGGCCATCCCGTTTCCTGCTTAGCCAGGCAAGCAAACGTCTTCTTTTGATCTTAAGAAACAAACCTCTTGATTTTGCCTGCCATTCGTTGTATTCTTATCGGACGCTCTCTAATAGCCCATCAGACATCATCAACAATATAGAAGGAGTAAACGTGTCTGTTGATGTAGAGAAACTTCTTAGGCCGATTGATACCCCGCTGCCCGAGTTTCCCGCGAAGTACATGACTCTGGCCGGAGGCGAGCAATTGGTGATCCGGCAGGTTACCCGCGACGAGATTCCGGATATCCTTCCGCACGTGGAACCTTTAATGCACGTGGAACGCGATTTCTACGATATCGTAGCCTCGCGCGTTTACGCCGAACTGCTCGGATTCTACATGCATCGCGTACAGGACGAGTACGTTTTAGCCGCGCAAATCGAAGGTGAATTAGTGGCTATCGTGAACGGACGGATTGTGAATCCGGACGTGGGAATGTCTTACCACACTCTGGCTCTTCGCCGAGGACTGCGCATCGGCGCGCACGCTTTTGCGGCCAAGATGGAATATCACATGGACGTGCTCGGCCAGAAGGAAGTGCTGATTGTGGCCGAATCTCCCATCGGATTCCGTCGCTGGATGATCGAGTACAAACTCGAAAAACGATTCCACATCCCACACGAATTGGGCGGCTGTCCGTCATACTCACTTACTCGAGAACTCTTTGAAGCGGCGCGCGGGAGTCTGATTGTCGGACGCCGACCCGTGCCGGAAAAACTGCTGAAGAAAGCGCAGGCGGCGATATTAGCGCCGACCGATCCACCGCGGCCCCCAGCGGATTTGCTGGCGGCTACTCGTTCGTTGTATGACTCCACCGCCACCGCCCTGCTCGGACAGCGCAATAAGCTGGGAGGAACCGGCAATGCGTGACGTCTTTGTCGCGGGAATCGGAATCACCAGTTTTACGCGGTTGGAATATCCGTTGGTGGAAATCGCCGCGTATCCCGGCCTTATGGCGATGCGCGAGAGCGGAATCAAAACGATTGATCAACTCTACGTGGCCAACATGGGCGGCTGCCGTGTTAATCATCAGACCGGCTTAGCCAGCGCGGTCGTGGACAACTTGAGTCTGACTCCGGCGGCGGCCGATTCCATCGAGAACGGCCCGGCTTCGGGCGCATCCGCGATCAAGCAAGGCTTTATGGCGGTGGCTTCAGGCGTGTGCGACGTGGTCATGGTCATCGGGGCGGAACGGATGCGCGAGGTGAACAATCTGGAAGCCACGGATTTCGTAGCCACGCTGACGCATCCCATGGCGGAATATATTTACGGCGTGACCCTGCCATCGCTGGCGGGAATGTTTGCCCGGCTTTACATGGACAAGTACGGGATTACGTCGCGTCACCTCGCTATGGTGGCGGTCAAGAATCACAAACATGCGATGGATAATTTCTACGCCCATTTGCATGAGGAAGTCACGCTCGAAGGCATTTTGGATTCCCCTGACGCAACGACCAACAATCCCATCATAGCCGATCCGCTTCGCTTCTACGATATGTGTCCGGTTTCCGATGGCGGGGCTTGTTTGATTCTGACCACCGCCGATATTGCCAAGAAAACCGGCAAACCAATGGTGCGATTGGCCGGCGTCGGACAGGCCACCGATACTCATGCCGTGCATGATCGCAAGGATCCCACCGATCTTATGGCCGTGCGGGAAGCCGCAAAACGATCCTTTGCCATGGCCGGATTGAAGCCGAAGGACGTGAATGTTGCCGAACTGCACGACGCGTTTACGATTCTGGAGATCGTGGAGAGCGAGGAAGTCGGCTTCTTTGAAAAAGGCCAAGGTCATATCGCGTTGCAGGAAGGCTATACGAAAATCGGCGGCAAATTGCCGATCAATCCTTCCGGAGGACTTAAAGCCAAGGGCCATCCGGTCGGGGCTACCGGAGTCGGTCAGGCTCATGAAATCGTTCTGCAATTGCGCGGCGAAGCCGGGAAGCGGCAAGTGAAAAACGCGAAAGTGGGATTCACCTGCAATTTCGGCGGCTTCGGCAATAACGTCGTCTGTCTTACTTTCGTGCGGGAGGGTTGATCCATGGAAATGAATATCTACGGCTATAAATGCAAACGCTGCGGACACGTCCAATATCCCTACCGAACGATCTGCTGCAACTGTCATGAGAACGACCACAACGAATTCGACATTGTTCCGCTCGCAAAAAACGGAAAACTGCTCACGTACACTCTATTGTACAATCCGCCGGCGGATTTCGAATTGGTTTATCTTGCGCTCGGAATTGTTGAACTGGAAGACGGTCATCGGATAACCGGACAACTCCAAATCAAGCAACCGTGCGTGGGAATGAAGGTAACGGGAAAAGTGGAACTCGTCCGCAAGGATGAGTACAACAAGTACTACGGAATGGTGTTCTACGAGGCATAACCCGTCCTACGTACCCGTTGATGTGCTGAGTTACGGCGACCTGCTTAAGCCGGGAGAATACCGCATTCATTCCCGGTTTGAGCGGGCGGCGAATTTTTTAAATGGTGAAGACCTGATATCGCTGGTGGATCCGTTCGTA
>RPQS01000170.1 GCA_003818605.1 Candidatus Zhuqueibacterota bacterium
AATCCTTCTGGGGAATGCGGGTATCAGCCGAGCCTTCGGACACGCGTGTGCCTTCCAAACCGATCAATATCGGATCGGAGAAAAATTCAGCTTCCGAAGGAAAAACTTTACCGACACCTGCAAATCCCGCCGCGAATTCTAACGCACCATGGTCCGTAAATCCGGAGCAGAGTGTGCGTGATTCAATTTTTAAGACGAACGAAAACGCAAATGCACCGCGGGCCGCCGTTTCAGAAAGCCACACACCTAAACAGGCGGTTGAGCGTCATAGTAAGTCTCCCATTGTCCAGCAACCATCCGTTAAGCCCGCCGAAGTTCGTTCAGTCCATACGCAACCCGCGCGCGCAGCCGTCGTTGAAAAAAACGTTCAATCCGCCGAACAAACAACCACAGCGGCGTCAAATCCCAAGGAAATCGCGGCCGCCGTCTCGCAACCGGTCGAAGTGCGATACGCGCAGACACGTCGTACGGTCGGGTCGCTGTTCCGAAAAATTATTTCGAAGCAACCCGCACATATAGCCGAAACGAATACGGCACAACCCGCGAAGGATTCAGGGACAGCAAGCCGCAGCACGCCCGAGAATTCCATAGTATCATCGCGGGCGCAGGATGCGGCTGTAAGGCCGAATGAGCAGAAACCGGTCAATGAATTGCCGGTTTCCAGTCAACAAACGCGAAACCAAACTCCCACAAGTTCCGCTAAGCCGGCCGTCGCAGTTTCGAAAGCCCTTCCGCAGCCCGTGGTGAATCTCGTGCAGACAGCGCAGCCGGAAAATGCCGCAAAGTATTCCACCGCCGATTCGGAACCGAGAACTACTCAAACAGATACGGCACGCATCAAAACCGAAGTAACGATGCCGACATACGCGCCGGCCGTATTGGATCGCGAACCGCGGTCGAGCGCGAATTCTGAACGCACTGCCGGATCTGCTCGACAGCAGGCCAGCACAAACGAAACCGCTGCTCTAAATACGCAGCCGACTACGGATACGCCATCAGCTGCGGCAACGACCTCGACTGCACCGGCACGGGAATCGCTTCCGGTTGCCGAAGCCGTCGTTCGGCCCTTGCGTATGCTATGGACAACCGAACAGATTAAAGAACTGCAATCTCTGGCGCAGCGCGCCCTGCAAACCGTGCAAACAGTGGCCGATGGTACGAGTCAGGCTGTCTTTACATGGACTCCGGAGAATTTGGGGCCTTTGCAGTTCAAGATTATCACGCGTAAAGATGATGTGGAAATCGAAATCAATTCATCACGCCAGGACGTTGCCGATGCTTTAGAGGAAGGCCGCGGTACGATTGAACGCATCATCGGCGATCTCGGTTTGCGAATTGAACGTTTCGATATTCGCGTGCGGGTACCATCCGCGGCTTCGGATCAAGCCATGACGGCATTCAATGAACACCATCCCGAGCGGAACTCACAAGCGCAGCAGGACGGCAGCACGCCGGTTTTAACCGATGGGGCGGTCGAGGAGGGCGCGGAGGAGCCTACTCCGACCCGGCGCCGGTTGGCCGAGCATGAGTGGGTGGCCTAAGGCAACTTTTTCCGTTGGGAGCCCGGATAGGCCGGGATTTCTCCAGCCTTTAAACTTAAAGTTAATGTTAAAATAAACTTAGTGTCAGGCTTTAGACTGGCCCATACTTTGCCGTCAATGTAATTGCCATGCACCAGAAGAATTTGCCCACGATTCCAACCTGCAAGTGCGGCTCGCAGGATTTTGAAACGGTTTTCGGCGGCCGGAACCACTTGGGCCGCTATGAATATCGGATCGCTTGCCGCTCCTGCAAGACGGTGATTACAGTAGGCAAGTCCACCTACGCACTTTTTCGGTATTTGAACAACTATAAGCCGTCTCATCCGTTTCTCAAACTGTTCGATTTGGATAAAGAACCATGTCAGTAGATTCCATTACCGGTACGACCGCTACGGCTCAGCCGTCCGCCGACCAGATCGGTTCGCGTTCGGACGCCATGGATCGAGCGGATTTTTTGCAGATGCTGACTGCGCAGTTACAAGCGCAGGATCCGCTGAATCCGCTGAGCAGCGAAGATTTCGCCAGTCAATTGGCGACGTTCAGTTCGCTGCAGGAACTGCAGGGCATCGGAACCACGTTAGACCAATCCTTGCAGGCCAATCTACTGCTGGGACAGATTTTCAACAATACGATGGCCTCCTCGCTTATCGGAAAAGTCGTGCGCGCCGATTTGAATCAATTGAATATAAGTGAAAGCGGCAGCGCAACGTTGAACTATACGTTGCCATCAGCCGCAACCGAGATCACCATCGAAATCAAAAATGCGGACGGCAAAGTAGTTCGCACGATAACCGATAATCCGAAAGTAGCCGGCGATCACGGCATCGCTTGGGACGGCTTGGACAGCGATGGAACGCATGTTCCGGCGGGCGAATACACGTACGCAGTCACGGCGAAGGATGCCGACGGCAATACGGTAGAGGCCAGCACGTACGCGGAAGGCCGCGTGACGGAAGTCCGATATGTGGACGGCAACGTCGTCCTGTACATGGCCGGACGCGAGATCAATCTCTCGCAGGTCTTGTCCATTCGCGAAGATGACGAAGAGAGTCGGAAGGGATAATATGATAGATGCCATCAGACGACTACCGCCGATTCCTGGCGCAAGCGGAGTCGAACCGACACGCAGTCCGATTGCGCCGTCCGGATCGAATACCGCTGCTTCCCGTTTCGACGAGGAGCTGGCAAGCAAGCTGGAAAAGCCGCAGTCCCTGAATTTTTCGGCGCACGCGCAGAATCGGCTGTTGTCGCGCAGCATTCAGCTCACCAATCAGCAAATAGCCCGTCTGGAAAACGGCGTGAGTCAGGCGGCGCAAAAAGGCGCGCGCGATTCGTTGGTGATGCTGGATAACCTCGCGTTCATCGTGAGTGTGTCCAATCGCACCGTGGTCACAGCGGTTGACAGTGCCATGCAAAACGGAAATGTGTTCACACAGATAGACAGTGCAGTCATTGCTTAACAAACCGGGCCGGTCCTCTTGTAGGAGGCCCAAAACGGGTGGAACGACTGAAGCCCGTGGAGGAAACCCATTATGATGCCATCTTTGTTCAGCGCCGTGTCGGGTCTTACCAATCATCAAACCCGCATGGACGTCATCGGCGACAACATCGCCAATGTCAACACGATTGGTTTTAAGGGAAGCCGAGTATCGTTCGCGACAGGCTTCTCACAGCTTCTGCAAGCGGCGGACGGCCCGACGGAAACGCGCGGCGGCAGCAACGGAATCGAAGTCGGCTTAGGCATGCGCATTTCATCCATTGACCGTATTTTCGAGCAGGGTAATTTCGAGAACACGGGCAATCGCACGGATCTGGCCATTCAAGGCGACGGTTTCTTTGTGGTGGGCGACGGGGATAACAGGTACTTCACGCGATCCGGCAACTTCCAATTGGATGCCGACGGAGCACTGCTGGCTGCGGGTGGTACCTACCATGTTCTGGGACGTCTCGCGGACAAGAACGGTAATATGATCAGCTCGTCTTCGGTAGAACCGATCCGATTGCCGTTTGGCGAAAAGGATCCGGCGCGCGCGACGACGGAAGTGAATTATTTTTGCAACTTGAACGCCAATGCTTCGACGGCCCGCACCTATACGGCCTCGATCGCTTTTACTGCGGATGGAAATCCGGCTATGAGTTCAACGGCCATTAACGATCTCGATCAGACTACGGCACCGCTGGATGACGGCGATGTGATCCGTATTTCGGGTCAGAATCGGAACGGCAATCCGGTTACGCTAACGTTCACTTATGGCGCAGCCAATGACGGTACGACTCTGGGCGCTCTCGCCGCCCGGATCAACTCCGCCGACGGATACAACAGCGCGGCGGAAGACGGCTCCACGGTCAGCATTGACGCTTCCGGCAAGCTCATCCTGCGCGACAATCTGCGCGGAACGAGCGTGACGACGATTTCGATGAACTTCGAAGACGGCTCCGGAACGCAGGCCTCGGCGATGGTGCTGCCGACTTTCGTGAACACGGAAGCCGGAATGACGGGTACCCACTCGGCGTCCATTTACACGTATGACAGCCGCGGCGATCAGCACAAGGTGGAAATCACCTTCACGCAGGACGTCGCTCAGTCCAACGTTTGGACATGGGACATCGTGGTGGATGACGGTGCGATAGACGAAATCAACGACCGGTTGTCCGGGAACAGCGGAACCGTACGGTTCAACACGGACGGTTCCTTGCTGCAGTTCGAGGGCGGACCCCTTACGTTCAATCCGAAAGAAGCGCAAGGAATGGTGATCAACCTCAACGGCGGCACGGTCGGAACGTTTGACGGTATTACACAGTTCGCTTCGCCGTCCACAACCATCGCCTTGAATCAAGACGGTCACGGCATGGGCGTGCTGCAGGACTTCTCGGTGGACGCCACCGGCAAGATCACCGGCAGCTATTCCAACGGCATTTCGCGTACGCTGGGGCAAATCGCGGTTGCGCGATTTGCCAATCCCTCCGGCCTGCAGTTGGCCGGTGAGAACATTTACAGCGGCACGGTGAATTCGGGCGACGCTATGATCGGTCTTGAGAGCGGCAATGTCAACCAGATTTATTCGGGTTACCTTGAACTCTCGACGGTGGATCTGGCGGAACAATTCACCGAAATGATTATTGCGCAGAGAGGCTTTCAGGCCAGCGCCAGGGTGATTACGATTGCGGATCAGCTTCTGAACGAAGTGACGCAGCTCAAGCGGTAGTAGCTAACGCGGCGGCGGGGCTGCTTCGCGCAGCCCCGCCCCGCCGGGTTACTCCACCTTCGCCGTTTTCCGCAGTTCTCACTCACCGTATTTCCCACGCTGACCTTGCCTATTCACGGCTTTCGCCTTTTCTGCGCCTGTTCCTCAGAATGAACATGGAACGGCCGCGTTTTCGCGCATTTTACTGGCGAACCGCGTCCCCCGTATCCGATTATTCTATCCAAGCGAGGTATATCTCGTGGACAAGGACGTGGAGAAGGACAATACCGCCCAGACCGCCGAAGACGCGGCGCCGGAATCCAAAAAGAAAAAGTTCCCTCCGAAGATTGTGATCATCGCAGGCGTTATCGTCTTGCAGATCGTCGCCGCCTATTTCATTCAGAAGACATTCATTTTTAAAGACGCCACAGCGACCGTAGCGGAGACACACGACGCCAAAGAAGAAAAGAAGTCTCATAAGAAGGCGTCCAAGCACGGCGAAGATGACGGAATGAAAGTGGTGATGCTGGATGAAATCGTCGTCAATCCGGCACAGACCGCCGGCCGCCGCTATCTGGCCGTGACGATGGGGCTGCAAACGGAAGTTCCGGAAGCCGATAAGACCATCGAAAAAGCCCAGCCGATTATCCGTGACGCCGTGATATCGCTGCTGTCGTCGAAACTGATGGATCAACTGGCCGACATCCAATACCGGGATTCCTTAAAACTCGAGATCAGGAACGTGATCAACAAACAACTTCATGATACTCTCGTTCCCCAA
>RPQS01000171.1 GCA_003818605.1 Candidatus Zhuqueibacterota bacterium
GTCTTTCGGGTAATCTTCGGCTATTTTTAGATAGGCTTTCGCCGCATCTTCCGGTTTTCCCATAGCTTCATAGCTGGCGGCCAGCCCGGCCATGGCTGCACAGTCCAACTCGGGGGTGCCGGAAAAGTCCTTCACGTAGCCCGAAAATTCATCCGCGGCTTGGGAAAAGTTACTTTGTTCAAAGGCAATACGGCCCAAAAAATACTTAGCTTCCCCCGCCATAGTACCGCTGCCGGACGTAACAAGTCGGCGGAAGGCTTCTTTTGCGGCATCCAACTGTTCAGCCGAATACTGCATTTTAGCCATCGTAAGTTGATAGCTTTGCTCGATCCGGTTGCTCTTCATCGTCCGGTTGATCAGAAAAGCAGCTACAACGATTACAAGTATGGCACCCGCCGCTGAAAGTACCCACTTCTGGTACTTGTAATAGAGGTGTTCCATCTTGTAGGCAAGTTCGACAAGTTTGTCTTGCTTCAGCTCTTTTTTAGTTAGCTTGCCTTTTGTTTTTTGGGAGATTGCCTTGTTCATCGGGTCCTTTGATGTGTCAGCTGCGTTTTTCTCGAAACCTAACTTCGGGATAGTGCCCAAGGGCTGCTTTCACAGCCTGTCGTACCCCCGAGAGGACTCGAACCTCCGACGCAGAGTTTAGGAAACTCTCGCTCTATCCTGCTGAGCTACGGGGGCATAGAATCCAACCTTTTAAAATACAACATTCCCTAAAAAAAAGCAACTCGGTTCCGTTGTATTAATCGGAAGGAGCGTGCTAATTCGGCAATATTTTGTCTGGATTTAACAAGTTTTGCGGATCCAGAGCGTGCTTCAGTTGACGATGAAGCTCAATCTCTGCCTCGCCCAGGGAAAGCGGAAGATACCGCTTTTGGATGTAGCCGATTCCGTGCTCTCCGGAAATGGAGCCGCCAAGGGAAACAGTGTGCTTAAAGATCTCCTCGACAGCCAGCGGAAGCTCCTCATTCCATTTCTTATCGGTCATTCCGGCTTTTAGGATATTGCAGTGAATGTTGCCGTCACCCGCATGTCCATAGCAAATCACACGCAATCCCCACCGATCACAGATTTCGTGCACGCCTGAAACCAATTCCGGCACGCGCGACCGCGGAACGACCGTGTCTTCTTCTTTGTACAGGCTGATGGATTTGACGGCCTCACCCGCAATGCGGCGAATATCCCAGATTTCGTTTTGTTGTGCCGTGCTTTCAGCAATGAAACAATCTACGGCATCGTACTCTTCGAGAACTTCGCCAATCGTTTCGATTTCGGCATCAAGCATGCTTTCATGATTGCCGTTCACTTCGATGAGCAGCACGGCTGCGTTTTTCGAGAAGCGCACCGGTTTGCCGATGTGGTTTTCGATGGCTTGCAGGCAATCACGCTCCATAAATTCGAGCGCGCACGGCATGATGCCGCGCGCCATGATGGCAGGAACAGCAGCGGCGGCTTGATGCAAATCATCGAAGGGCGCCAAAAGAGTGCGCCGCAAACGCGGCAGAGCGATCAATTTGAGTGTAATTTCCGTGACGATGCCGAGAGTGCCCTCGCTGCCGACAAAAAGCTGCGTCATGTTGTATCCCGCAACATCCTTGAGCAGCTTCCCGCCGAACGATACGCATTCGCCGTTGGCAAGTACAGCCTTCAATCCGTAAACATAATCTTTTGTTACGCCATATTTCAGTGCGCGCGGCCCGCCCGCGTTTTCTGCGACATTACCGCCGATAGTACACGATCCTCTGCTGGCCGGGTCGGGTGGATAAAATAAGCCTTCCGCTTCTACAGTCTCCTGAAATTGCTGAGTGATTATTCCCGGCTGAACAATAGCAAAAAAGTTGTATTTATCAATTTCCAAAATGCGGTTCATGCGTTCGAGGCTGAGGACTATTCCCCCTTTTACCGCCAAGGCACCGCCGGATAATCCGGTTCCTCCGCCGCGCGGCACGATAGGTAATTTCTCGGTTTGAGCGAGCCGCACGATCTTTTGAATTTCGTCGGCACTCGCGGGGCGCACAACAGCCTGTGGAGGGAATCGCAAATCTTCCGTTTCATCCTGCTCATATTTGGCAAAATCGTCGGCGCCCGGACGGATGACGTGGGTCTTGCCGACGATTTTTTCGAGTTGATCAATCCAATGAATTGACGAAGTTGAAGGAATCAATTTAGCGCACCCGAAATTCATGATAACGATTTTCGTAAGGCTGCGGCGCAACGTCTAAATCCGTCACGTGCGCAAGCGAAGGGCCGGAGCGCATGGCTTCGATCAGTTTGTCCACCTTATTCTGTTCACCCTCTATCTCCGCTTCTACGCGTCCATCAGACAGATTTCTCACCCAGCCCGTCAGTTCCAATTCCTTTGCCGTTTCCAGCACAAACCAGCGATAGTTGACACCCTGCACTCTACCGGAGGCGTAAGCATGGACGCATATTGGGGATTCCATAGTTGAATCCTCGAAAATCAAGGTTTCAAACGCGACATCATACGGGGGAACGGAATCGTTTCTCGTAAATGCGGCGCGCCGCAGACCCAGGCCACCGTTCGCTCCAAACCCAGACCGTAACCGGCATGGGGCACGCTGCCGAAGCGGCGTAAATCGAGAAACCAGTCGTAAGCTTCTTCCGGAAGATTTTCTTCATGAATGCGCTTGAGCAGCAAGTCTAAATCATCTTCGCGCTGCGCTCCGCCGACGATTTCGCCGCGTCCTTCGGGAGCCAGCATATCGAAACCGAGAGCCAGCTTATCATCCTGCGGATCGCGCTTCATGTAGAACGCCTTAATCGCCGCCGGAAAATGATGGACCATCACAGGCCGGTCGAACTGATTGGAGACGGTGGTTTCCTCATCGCCGCCGATGTCATCTCCCCAATGAAACGGAATATCGTTTTTCTTGAGAATGTCCACCGCATCAGTATAGGTGATGCGGGGAAACGGTTTCTTGATTCTCTCCAGCATGCTGACGTCGCGTTCCACAACTTTCAATTCTTCCATGCGTGTAGTAAGAACACGATCCATGATGAAAACAATCATGTCTTCAGCTAAATCCATCGCGCCATCCAGATCCAGATAAGCCACTTCCGGTTCGATCATCCAGAACTCCGTAAGGTGACGCCGGGTCTTGGATTTTTCCGCGCGAAACGTCGGGCCAAAGGTGTAGATTTTCCCGAAAGCCATCGCACCCGCTTCACCGTAGAGCTGGCCGGATTGAGTGAGATAAGCTTTTTCTCCGAAATAATCCGTTTCGAAAAGCGTGGACGTTCCTTCGCACGCAGACGGAGTGAAGATGGGCGGATCGAAAAGCGTAAATTTGCGTTCGTCGAAGAAATCGCGAATGGCTTTAACAATCGTGTGCCGGATGCGCAGAATGGCATGCTGGCGGCGGCTGCGTATCCACAGATGGCGGTGATCCATCAAGAACGCGGTTCCATGCTCTTTGGGAGTGATCGGATACTCCTCCGCTATCTGTACGATCTGCAGCGATTCCAGAGTGAGTTCATATCCACCGGGCGCGCGCGGTTCGGCATGAACGGTTCCGCTCACAATCAGCGAGGATTCTTGCGTCATGCGGTCAATGTCTTCAAAAACACGTTCGCCCACATCCGCGAGCGAAGCCACGCATTGCATGATGCCGGTTCCGTCGCGCACAACCACAAAGCGGATCTTGCCGGACGACCGTTTATGGTAAAGCCAACCCTTGACGGTGATCCGTTGACCATCGAAAGGAGCGGCGTCTTCAATGTATACGTGCTGCGGAGTTGTTTCAGCCTGTGTCATAATTCTTCCTTTGCATTCCTTCGGGAGAAGCTCAGTCTTCCGCCTTTAAATTTCGCAGCATCAATTCGCTCACGGATGCGCGTGGATCTTTTCCTTCGTAGATAACGCGGCGAACCATCTCGGTAATCGGCATTTCAATTCCCCGTTTGCGCGCCAAATCGGAGGCAGCCTGCGCCGTCCAAACTCCCTCTGCCACCATGACCATGTTTTCGAGCACGTGCGTTGGTGAATCTCCGCGGCCAATCCTCTCCCCTACCGTGTGATTTCTGCTGTGTGGAGACGAACATGTGGTGATTAAATCTCCCATTCCGGAAAGACCGCCGAATGTGGATTTATCGCCGCCGAGCGAGACCCCAAGACGTTTGATTTCGGCCAATCCGCGCGTCAGCAGCGCGCCTTTTGTGTTGTAGCCCAGTTTCATGCCGTCGCACATTCCCGCGGCCAATGCGATGACGTTTTTCAGAGCACCGGCAAGCTCCACACCAATGACATCATTCGATGTATATAAGCGCAATTCCCGGGTAGAGAATTCCTTCTGAACCGTCTCGGCGGTTTCGTGCGATGAAGAGGCAACCACGGCGGTGGTCGGCAATCCGGCCGCGACCTCCGGGGCGATAGTCGGTCCGGAAATAACGGCGAAATGTGACGAATCCACGGCAGGCAGTTCATGCAGACAAATTTCGGACACGCGCTTCAGAGATGACTGTTCAATGCCCTTCATCAAGCTCACAATCAACGCGTTCGCCGGGATACGGCGGATATTTCTCAGTACTCCGCTGCATTTCTGTACCGGAACCGCCAATAGACACAACTCAGCGGAATCAAGCGCAGCATCAAGCCCGGACGTGACCGTTATCTCATTGGGAAGTACGTATCCCGGAAGAAATTTTTCGTTCTTGCGCGTACGGGAAACTAATTCCGCCTGAGCGATATCGTATTCCCATAACGTCACGCGATGGCCCGTTCGCTGCAGAACGAGAGCCATCGTGGTACCCCAGTTGCCCGCGCCAAGAATCGTTATCTTCATGGGAGGACTTTCAAAAACGTTTTTCTTCTCCCTTGATCAACCGCTGAATGTTCGCACGATGAGTGAAAACAATAAAACCGGCCAGCAGAATCGCCGCAATCAAAGCAGGGGCGGGTCTGCCGCCCAAAATGAACATTATAAAGGGCAGACTTATCGCCGCCGTCATAGAAGCCAAAGACACAATGCGAAACGGCAAGAAAAAAAGAACCCATATACTTAAAGCGATAAGCAAAGCCAAGGGATCAATACCGAGTATGGCACCGGCGGCCGTGGCCACTCCCTTGCCGCCGCGGAATCCCGCGTAAGGCGTCCATACATGCCCGGCGACCAATCCAACCGCCATCAGCAACATTCCCCAAGCTAGGGAATCGGGCGAAATGAGCGGAACAAGCAATTTGACGGGTAGAAAGCCCTTCAGAATATCAATGATGAGAACCAGCACCGCCCACTTTTTGCCAAGCACACGCGAAACATTGGTTGCACCCGTGCTGCCGGAACCGTGCGCACGCGGATCTTCCCCTTTGACGATGCGGCACAGGAGCAAACCGGTCGGCAAACCGCCGATCATATACCCGAGAATGAGATTCAACAGGACAATCACTCCACGACCCTGCCGATTTGGAAAACTTGTTCGTGATGTGAAGCGAGTTGCAACATTATTTCGGAAACGGCAATGGGATCCACCGCAGCAA
>RPQS01000172.1 GCA_003818605.1 Candidatus Zhuqueibacterota bacterium
ACCCTTGCGCGTGATTTGGGCGGCAAAGGCATCCGCGTTAACGTGGTGAACCCCGGTTTTATCGAAAACGATTCGATGACGCCGCGCATGCGGGAGTGGATGCCGCATGAGGTTCCGCTGGGACATGTCGGTACCCCCGCCAATGTCGCTGATGCCGTGGAATTTCTGGCCTCGGAACGATCCGCTTACGTGAACGGAGCCATCCTGAACGTGCACGGCGGACTGTGGATTTGATGCTTTAATATAAGTCATTTTGCCTGAGAATACAACGGGCTCCAGCGAAAGAATTCCGGCCGGATTGCGCAGGTTTAGCCCGGTTCGGCACAGGATGAAGGAACACCCCCTTCCCGCTATGGAGGGGGTATTTGCATCATAGTGCACGATTTGCAGTTTCTATAGCACATGATCGTTTATAAACTATTAATATTGATAATATAAGGAACTCGCACTATTTTTGTAACGTATTTTAATAATCCTTGCTCAGTTTGAGCAATATTTGTATACTCTGACCTCGATTTGCGGACGCACTTTTACCCGGAACGAACGAAATTCAGGAACCGAACATGAAACATTTCCTCGCACTGCAACTTAGCGCGGTTGCGCTGCTGGGCTGGATATCGGTTGGATGGGCGAATACCGGAGCGGAAGTCCCGTTAGGGATGCCCGACTTCAACCGGGAACGGTCGTTTCTGGATATTTCCAAAGACAATTTACGGGCCACGACGATCTCGCTGACGTCGCCGCCGGTAACGGTGCTGGATTCGCTGATAAACTTCGAGAATTATCAGATTTTCAATCTGGAAGGCGAGACGATCGAGTTTACGGACGGTCATCCGGCGATTCCGCACATGACGCGGTTGTATCGCATTCCCAATACGGGATCGGTGGATCTTTCGATAAGCGATGCGGAGTACGACGTGCTGAACGACGTGAACGTGCTACCTCTGCAGGTGAAAGAAGATCGTTTCCGCAGAAACGTTTATAAAGATCCGTCCATCTACGACGCGGACGGGTGGTATCCGGCGGAACCGGTGGTGATGAGCCGCCCGATGATCTACCGCGATTTTCGCGTGGTGCGAGTGACGCTGTTTCCGGTGCAGGTCAATCCGCGGCTAAGGCAAGCGCGTGTCTACCGCAATCTGAACGCGCAGATCGTGGCTAATGATCGTCCGGGCGATGCGGAAATCCTCAACCCGCAGCGACCGTCAAAGGACTGGGCTGCGCTGTACCGCAGCCAGATAGCGAATTTGGATGAAGGCGCGTTGGATGACGTGACGGTAATGCCGGGCAGCTACATGATTCTATGCCGCAACAGCACGCTGCCGATGCAGTTCGCGGATTCGCTGGCCACATGGAAACGGCGGGCCGGCTATCGGGTCGTGGTGGATGCGCGCGCCTCCTGGTCGCAAACCGCGATGCTGCAGGCGATCCAAAATGTGTATAACAATTCTTATCCGAAGCTGGAATACGTGTGCATTATCGGCGATCCGTCCGGCTCCTACAGCATGCCGACCGGGTATTCGGATTACGATCATTACTATGCCTGCATGAATTCGGAGGATGATCTGGAAGACGTGGCCGTCGGCCGATTGCCCGGGCAGAGTCAAACGGAGTTTGCCACGATGATCGCGAAGATCATGGCTTATGAGCGGAATCCCTACTTGACCGATACGGGCTGGTTTCACCGGGCGTTTTTGTACGCGGGCTACAGCAACGAAATCAGCTCAAATGAAATCGTGATGCTGTGGGCGCGGCAGCAGTTTAACCGTTTTACGGGCATTAGCACGGTCAATATTTCCACGCATCAAGGCAATGTGAGCAATTCCCTGATTCAACAGCGGTTGAATGAAGGTGTGAGCTACTTCCTCTGGCGGGGAACGGTGGTCGGCGAAATGACCACATCGGCGGCCAACGGGTGCAACAACGGTTCGAAGCTTCCGGTAGTGCTGACGATCACCTGCGGTTCGGGAGATTTTGAAGGCGGCACCTGCGTATCCGAGAGCTGGTTTTTGGCGGGTACACCGACGAATTTAAAAGGCGGAGTGTGCGGAATCGGAACGGCTACATACGGCACTCATGTCCATTACAACAATACGATGGCGGGGGGACTGATCTATAACATCTGCAATCTTGGCATACAGCATTTAGGCCCGGCTTTTTCCGGCGCGAAAGCGCAGCTCTATGCGGCTTTCATCGGCGGTCAGGCGTCGAGTTTTATGCGCTGGAATAATCTGATGGGCGATCCGGGTCTTTCGCTGTGGACGGAGGAGCCGGTGGTGACCAACGTGACCTATCCGGGAACGGTAAACGTCGGTTCGCGGCGCATCCGTCCGCAAGTTACGAATTCCGCCAACGGACAACCGATTGCGGATGCTTTAGTGGTGCTGTGGAAGGGAGACGAATGCTATGCCACGGCGTTCAGCGACCAGTTCGGTTTCGCTGACGTGCCGGTCACCATCAATACGCCGGGGACGATGACGCTGACCGTGACCAAGCACAATCATAAGCCGTTTCTGGCGGACATCGTCTGCGTATCTGCGGCGGAAATGGCGGCACTCTCAAGTTATTCTCTCGATGACGACAACGTCGGCGGCAGTTCGGGCAACGCCAACGGCATTCTGAATCCGAATGAGACGATTGATTTACAGGTCTATCTGCGGAATTTCGGTGCCAGTCAGACGGCCTCGGGCATCACGGCTATAATCACCACAGAGGATTCGTGGATCACGATTATAGACGGGACGAAGAACTATCCGAACATCGCTGCGGGGGATTCCGCGCGTTCGACGACGCCGTTCCGTTTTTCGGTTTCGCCCACGACTCCCGGCCGGCATGACGTGAATTTTACGATTGCCGTAACTTCCGCATCGCAGACAACGCATAGTACGCTGCGGATCAGGTGCTACGCGGGAGAAGCGACGTTCATTTCGCACCAGATCACGGGCGGCAGCGGCGACGCCTGGCTGCTGCCGAATGAAACCGCAAACCTGCGGATTACGCTGAAGAATACCGGTGATTTGACCTTGAACAGTCTGTCGGGCACGCTGATCTCCAATTCGAGTTTTGTGCAGGTACTGTCAGGGCCGTCATCGTTCGGTACGATCAATCCGAACCTGCAGGGCAGCAACACGGGCAGTGAATTCCGGGTGTCCGCGCACAGCATGGCGTATCGCGGCTATCAGGCTCCGATGCTGCTTATTCTGACGACGGGAAGCGGTTATATAGACAGCGTAACATTCAATCTGCCTTTGGGCAGTGCGCTGAGCACCGATCCGACCGGGCCGGATGCTTACGGTTATTTTGCGTATGATAATACCGACGCGGCTTACGAAATGTCGCGCCCGTTCCAGTACATCAATATCTCAGCCGGATTAGGCACGGATTTGAATATTAACGACGTGGGCGAGCAGCCGCCGACCGCTTCCACATATACCGCGTTGCGCGGTCTGCCGTTCCGGTTCAAATTTTACGGCGTGGAATACAATGAAATCACGGTCTGCTCTAACGGTTGGGCGGCTTTCGGAGATCATCACGAACAGGATCCGTTCCGGAATTATCCGATTCCGGGACAGCAGGCTCCCGATGCAATGATGGCGGTCTTCTGGGATGATCTCAAGACCAGTGGAACCGGTCAGGGAGTCTGGGATTACTTCCAGGCGGACAGCCACCGCTATGTGATTCAGTGGAAAGCACAGGGAGCGTTCAGCACGAGCGCGTTGGATTTTGAGATTGTTCTGCTCGATCCGAACTATTATCCGACACGCGACGGCAATGGGATCATCGTGTATCAGTATCAGCAGATCACGGAGTCGTACGGACAGACCAACGACGTGCCCTATTCCACGGTCGGCATTCAAGCGCCGGGCTGCACGGTGGGACTGCAATACCGGTTTCACAATACAGCCGCATCGGGTGGAGCCACATTGGTGGCGGGCCGTAGCATCGTTTTCACGACCGAGAGCCGCACGGCTTTCGGTCGGATTCACGGCACGATTACCGATGCGGAGACTCAGCAGCCGATGCCGGGAGTGATCGTGACATTGCAAGGCCGCAGTGAACGGGATACCACGGATGCGCAGGGAGCATACGATTTGCCCAGCGTTTTAGTGGGAACGTATTTGGTGCAGGCCAAGCGGCCGGGCTTCAATGACGCAATCGTGGAGAACGTGGTAGTGATGATGGATAGCACGGTCACGCTGAATTTCGCGATGCTGCATCCTGAAATCGCCACGTCCGTGGATCATATCAACGTGTCGCTGCCGGATGATCCTCCCACTGCGTATTTCAACTTAGTCAACGACGGGAACGGGCCGCTGGATTATCAAATCAGCGTCAGCTATGCTCCGTCTGTACTGGACGAAGAGTGGAGCTATCTGACGGGATTCGACGTTTCGGGAGCCACAGGAGATCAAATCATTCAGGGCTGCGAGTTGGTGGGCGATAACTGGTGGGTGACGGGCGGCGTCGGTCAGGGCGAACCAAAGCGATTTTACCGCTTCGATCTCAACGGGAATTTTGTGAATTCATTTACCCAACCGTCCACTGAGGCGCTGGGTTGGTTCGATATGGCTTATGACGGTCAGTACGTCTACGGATCTTCGTCCAATTTAATTCAGGGCGTAGATGCAACGGGAGCGGTGTGTACGACGATCCCGAGTCCGCTGAATCCCACGCGCGCTTTAGCCTACGATCCGGCGACGGATCACTTCTGGGTTGCGGATTACGTATCCGCCATCTATGAAATCACGCGCGAGGGAGATATCGTTCACCAATTCAGCAGCAACCACACGGTGACGGGTTTGGCATGGAATCCTTCGGACGCTCAGGGATACAAGCTGTATGTATACGGCCGCGACAATAGCGGACAGCACGCCGTGGTCAGCCGCATGCATCCGGCATCCGGTGTGCAGGAATGGCTGATCAATCTCGATCAGACGGACGGCGACCGGGCGGGCGGCTGCACGGTGACGGCCGGGTGGAACAGCACGCTGATTGTCTTCGCGGGAATTCTGCAGAACAGCGGCAGTGACCGGCTGGGGATTTGGGAATTGTCTTTCAACACAACGTGGATTACCGTAACGCCGATGTTCGGATCCATCGCGGGCGGCACATCGCGCGAAGTGGAACTGGCGTTCAATCCCGCGAACCTGCGCAATGCCACCTATCACGTGAATCTTTCCATCACGAACAACACCTCCGTGGGGACGGTGGTGATGCCGGTGACGCTGACGGTGAACAATCTGGGAACGGATCCGCGCGAAGTGATGCCGTATGAATACCGGCTCCTGCAGAATTATCCGAATCCGTTCAACGGTCAGACAACCATCCGCTATGAGTTGAGGCAAGCCGGGCCGACGACGCTGCGGATTTACAATTTGCTGGGTCAGGAAGTGGTGACGGTAGTGAACGAGGTGCAGACGGC
>RPQS01000173.1 GCA_003818605.1 Candidatus Zhuqueibacterota bacterium
CACGGCGGACGCATCGAGCCGCGCGTAGCAGCGGAGAGCCGTGTTCAGATCGCGCGTGAAAACCGCCGCCTGAAACGAAAACGGCAGCGAATTAGCGCGAGCTATTGCATCATCGAGATCATTATACGAATAAACACAGACCACAGGCCCGAAGACTTCATCCTTCGTGACGCGAGCATTTTCGGGCGGATTGAAAAGCACGGTGCACTCGTAGCAGGAATCCGAAACTTTTTTCCCTCCGCAGAGCAGGTCCGCACCGCCTTTTATCGCTTCGGTCACCCACTCGTGCACGCGGTCAGTTTCCGCATGGCGGATCAGCGGGCCGATTTCCGTTTCGGGCAGAGTCGGATCACCGATTTTCATGCGCGTGGCCAGCCGCGCGAGCTTTTCGGCAAACGGACGGGCCACGGATTCGTGCACAAAAACACGCTGCACGGAAACGCACACCTGCCCCGCATGATAAAATCCGCCTTTGGCAATGAGCGGCAGAGCTTCATCGAGATCGGCATCAGCAGCCACGATGACCGGAGCCACACCGCCATGCTCGAGCGCGCAGCGCGTGCCGGGAGCAAGCTTGGAGCGGAGCTTCCACCCCACTTCCGCGCTGCCGATAAACGAGAAGAAAGCCACGCGCGGATCGCAGACCATGCTTTCCGCCAAGCCGTGACCGTCGGTAAGAACTACCTGACACCATTCTTCGGGCAGACCAGCCTCGCGCAACATTTGTACAAAGCGCAAACACGAGAGCGGGGTATCTCCGGCGGGCTTTACTAATGTGGGACAACCCGCAGCAATGGCCGGGCCAACCTGATGCGCAATGAGATTCAAAGGATGATTGAACGCGCTGACGGCCACCACAACGCCGATGGGTTCGTACTGCGTAAACGCCAAACGATTCTTCGAAGCGTGATTCACATTCATGGGAATGACTTCGCCCGCCTGTGTGCGCATGGTCTCGATACAGATACGAATACTGTCCACGGCGCGCGCGGCTTCGACGCGGGAATCCATTAAGGGTTTGCCGCCTTCGCGGGCCGCTTCCACCGCCAGAAAATCGAGCCGGGCTTTCATGAGTTCAGCGAGCTTTTCCAAAATGAGCAGCCGTTCGGGAAGCGGCAGCCAGCGGTCGCGATTGCGATAGAGAACATGCGCGGTAGACAATGCTTTTCCCACGGCAGCGGCATCGGCGGTTTCGCAGGTGGCAATGGCTTTGCCGTCAAAGGGAGCGGTGACCGTTAGTGATGTGCCGCGCGTCGTCGCGCCGGGAATCAGCAAGGGAAAATGTTCGGACATTGTATCCTCGATCATAATTATTGAAAGTGTTGTAAGGTAGATAATCCGGGAAAGAAATGCAACGGCGGAGGAGGAAATGGTGAGCCCCCTTGATCCCCCGCACGCGGGGGGACAAAATGAGGTTTGCCGAAATGGGGTAAAATGCGTATGTTTGGGCCAGAACTTACGGATTGAAAGGCATGTTTGGGGAGGCTTAAGCTATGTTCCGAACGAATTTACGGTTAGTGGCCGTGTCCGCTCTAATCGCACTTGCCGCCGCAATGGGAAACGGAGCGGAAACCGAACGAGCGGAGGGGATCATGGGCATGAGTGAGGAAATTGCGCTGCCTCCGGCATCTATATCCGGATGTTTGGAAAAAATACTGGCCGGACGGAGATCCGTACGGGAATTTACGGCGGATTCGCTCACGCAACAGGAGCTTTCACAACTTCTGTGGGCGGCGCAGGGTATTACATCCACGGAAGGTTTGAGAACCGCTCCTTCGGCGGGAGCCACGTATCCGCTGGAAATTTACGCGGCGATCAAACGCGCTAAGGGGTTGACTCCGGGAGTTTATCATTACTTGCCGAGCAGTCAAGCACTGGAACGCGTCAGCGCAGGAGATCCGACGGCGGAATTAAGCCTTGCCGCGCCGCAGGAATGCGTTCGCGAAGGAGCGGTTGCCGTTATCATCAGCGCGGTGGAATCGCGCACGGCGGCCCGCTATGGAGACAGAGCGCGCCGCTATGTACAGATGGAAGCCGGACACGCCGCGCAAAACGTTCTGCTTCAAGCGGAGGCTCTGGGACTCGGAGCCGTTCCGGTGGGAGCCTTCGACGATGCGAATCTTCAGTCGTTTTTAAAAACGCAAAACAATGTTTATTACATTCTGAGCATCGGCAAGCCGCGCAAATAGATTTGCCGCACGCTCAACAACCGAATATTTGTTGGAGCAACTCTATGGCTGTTACCCCCAAGAAAAAAAGCGCTGCGGAGAAGACAATTCTCCTGCCGGAACCCAAAACACGAAGCCGTTTTTCCGTGGAACGGGCGCTCTTGATGCGGCGTTCGATTCGCGACTATACAAAGGAATCCCTCACGCTGGAGGAACTGACTCAGCTTCTCTGGTCGTGTCAAGGCATCACGTCGGCGGAAGGATTTCGCACTACGCCATCGGCGGGAGCCGTGTATCCGCTCGAAATCTATGCGGTCGTGGAACGCGTGGACGATTTGCCGGCGGGGGTTTATCACTATCTGCCCGGACGAAAAGAACACCGAATCGAGAGTGTAAAACGCGGGCATTTCGGCAAACGGATTTTCGAACTGTCCACCAAGCAGGATTTCATCAAAGACGCGGCCGTGAATATTATTTTAGCCACGGTGACGTCGCGTATGGAAAAACAGTACGGCGAGGCCGCGCTGCGCTATGTGCTGATGGAGATGGGTCACGCGGCGCAGAACATCCATATTCAGGCGGAAGCCCTGGGACTCGGTTCGGTGGCCGTCGGCTATCTGAACGAGAAAACCGTGCAGGAACTCATGGGAATCGAGGCCGAGCCACTCTACATGGTCAGCGCAGGTAAAAAGAAAGGAATAAAATGACGGACACTCAGAACACGCCGATGGCCGAAGCTTTCTCTTTGAAGGACCTTGTGCAATATGGCAACGGTGCGGTGGTCAGCCGCACACTGATCAAACAGCCGACGGGCACTATGACCTTATTCGCATTCGATAAGGGTCAGGAACTCAGCGAGCACACCGCGCCTTTCGACGCCACAGTGCAGGTGCTGGAAGGCGAAGTGGAATTGGTTATCGGGGAGAAATCCGTTCGGGCATCGGAAAACCAGACCGTCATCATGCCCGCGAATATTCCGCATGCGCTGAAAGCCGTCACACGTTTTAAAATGCTGCTGACGATGATCCGGTCGTGACAGAGCTCCCCCCTTTCATCCCCCCGTGAACGGAGGGAAATCAAAAAAGCGGGCGCAAATAAATAGAAGCGGGGCGAACCGAAAGGTTCGCCCCGCTTTGCATTCCAGAGATCCTTCACCGCCGGGAGGCGGTTCAGGATAGTCGCATAGCGACTACTTCATCAGCAACATCTTCTTTTCCGCTGCGAAGCCGTTGACTTCGACACGGTACAGATAGAGGCCGCTGGACAGGTTGCTGGCATCGAACGACACGATATGACGACCGGCGTCCATCGTGCTGCTGACGACCGTCTTCACTTCCTGGCCCATCAGGTTGTAGACCTTCAGGGTTACGAAGCCGTTCTCCAGCAGGTCAAAGGCAATGCTGGTGACGGGGTTGAAGGGGTTCGGGTAGTTCTGATGCAGCGCATATTCGGTCACGGCTCCAGCCGCGAAGGACGGCGTTGCACTTACCGTCGCCAGTTCGGTGACGGTTCCGGCTGTCGTGACCGAACGCAGTTTGTAGGTATACGTGGTGTTGTTGTTCAGGCCATCTTCCGTCCACGAATACTCTTTAGTTGTCGGAGACATTCCGGCACCCGCAATGACGCCGACCACACGGTTGTCACGAACGATTTCAAAGCGATCGTTTTCGTTTTCGGAAGCGGTTGCCCAGTTCAGAGTAACCTTCTCGCTTCCCGCGGAAGCCACAACATCACCCAGCAGATTGACGGGCAACGGAACGTCGCTGGTAATCTGTACACGGATATCGCCGCAGTTGTCGTACGGGATTGATCCGTCATAGACCATCACGCCGAGATAATAGGTACCGGCGGGCAGCGACAGACCGGTCAGGACTTCCGGAGTAGTATTGTCGCGCGAGGCAACACAGGTTTCTTCCGGAGTCATGCAGTTCGTGAAGACCATGAACTGAACGTCGGTCATGGTGATGCCGGTGACCGTAATGTTCACGAGCGCATTATAGCGCAGTTCGAACTTGAACATGACTGCCGGGCCGGAATCATACCAATAACCTTCCGAGCAGCTGATGGAACGTACGCTGTCGATGGTACGCGTGGCACAGCAGGTATTCACCGTCATGTCAAACGACGTGGGACCATCCTGAATGTCAATCGGATCGAAACAGTAGTTCTTAACCTGGCAGCAGGTGGCTTCGATCTTGTAGAGCGTCTGGCTTTCGCCAACATCGTACACTTCAAGATACTTCACCATCGCAAGGTCCGTCATATTGCTGAGCGTTACCGTACCCGTTACCGCGGCAGACGGATTGAGGCATGCGTCATCATAGTAACGGAACTGTACGCCGGCAGCCGGATTGATCGTGCAAAGCGGGCCGGTGTAGACCTTGACTTTCATGATCGTCTGCGGCGGCACCGTCACCTTCCAGAAGTCCACATCGGTATACGGGCAGTGCAGACCATAGACGGGGACATCGCAAGTCACTTCCGGTTGTTCCACAGGCGGCGGGCAAGTGTTATTTACTTCCACTTCGCCGGGGAGACCACACAGTACATACTCTTCGCAAGGCAGCGGACATTCGGCGGTTTCACAGGTCACACGCAAAACGTACGGGCCGATTTCACTTGTAGTGTAGCCGCCGCGCGACACCTTGATGTAATAGGTGCCGGATTTGAGATAGACCTTGCCGATCTTGGCGTCATCATTGTACGGCGAACCGCCACGGTCGTCATTGTACGCAATTTGCGTGATGCAATCGCTCTTATACAGATTGAGGTACGATTCCAGACCGCGACCATACGGCCACTCGGTCGGGGTGTCGTTGGCAAACGCTTCAATGGTTACGCTGTCGCAAACGCCTTCCGGAATGACCAGCTGATACCAGTCTACATCCGTCGAGGTCGAAATCACGCCGCACAGTGACTCGCCACAGACAATGGCGGGAACGGTTTCGGCGCAGGCATCATTCGGCTCGGTGTCGCGGTTGTCATACGGACAGGGTGTCGGGCAAGCACACGTGAAGACCTTCAACGTGTAGTTGATGCAGTCCGGACCCGGTGCATAGTTGTCTACCATGATGTAGTAGGTGCCGGCAGCGTACGGGCCTTGGCAAATGAAGCCATAGGGGCCGACGTAATTGCTGACACTCTGGGCAAGGCAGGGTTCAGTCGCTTCGGTCGGGCAGTTCGCGAATACGGCAACTTTGCCGTACGGGCTGCCGCCGGTGGGGCTGGTCGCAAAGAGAGAGCAGGCGAAGC
>RPQS01000174.1 GCA_003818605.1 Candidatus Zhuqueibacterota bacterium
CTGCGTGCGAATACTCTTGCTGCTGCGCGCGATTTTGTTTTACTCTACGACGACACCGAGGGCACAGGTCGCCCACTCACGGCAGCCTTTGTCGAGAATGACGGTTCGGAGAATTCGACCTCCAATAATTACGCTGTATTCTACTCCGACCATGTCAATGCGGTTGATGGAGCCTTTGGCGTGATTGTCCCGAACAATAATAGCAGTGGTGTGCGGCGAGTGGAGCGCCGTTCTATCGCCGGTGAAATTCTCGCCTATGCCCAAAGTACCAACGGACAATGGCCCAGCGGAGCGAATACGGCAAATCCGACAGGCGGAGCCGCTCCAATAGTCCTTACGGATGGAGATGTACCGTTGAGTTCAATGGATGTGACGGAACGAATTTCCGCGGAACAGCCTCTGAATCATGATATCCTGAACGCCTATCCGAATCCATTCAACGCTTCAACAACAATTGTCTATAACGTCACGCAAGCCCAGCATGTGACTCTTCGCGTGTTTGATCTCGCCGGGCGCGAAGTGGCTTTGCTGAAAAACGGTTTCATGCCGGTTGGACGTTATCAACGGGCATTCAATGGAACCGACTTGCCGTCCGGAATCTACTTTGCCCGTCTATCCGGTGAAATCTCTACGCAAATACAGAAGCTCGTGCTATTGAAATAATCCAGCCATTAGCAGCAGATATAAGGCAGGCTCCTCATGATGAGGAGCCTGCTGTGTTCTGAAACGGCTTGGACAGCATCCGGTTTTACATCGAACCCTCAATGTATTCTAAAACAGCAAGATATAATGTGTTTTTGGACAGATATCGTATAACTCAACTTGCTGGTTGCCAGACTCTGACACTCTTGACTTTCTGATCGAATTGTTTATAATATTTATTGATCTTTCGCGTGGTTGTCTTTTGTTCCCGAAAGTAATCTACGCAGGAGTCTCCATGAAGTCTGTCAATATTTTCGGCGCTCTTTTTCTGATGGTCTGTAGTGTTTTCGCTCAACCCAGTCCGGATACTCTGTGGACTTCCCGGTTCGGCGGCACTGGTATGGATTTCGGGTACACTATCCGCCCGACTTCCGACGGTGGTTATATTGTAGCGGGCGAAACCACATCCTTTTTAGAGCACGTTAGCGATGCATATCTTGTGAAACTGAATTCTGCGGGTGATCTTCAGTGGCAGCGAACGTATGGGGCGGTGAATGAATACACCAGCAATTTGATCTCGGCCGTCGTACAAACTTCGGATCAAGGCTACATTCTGGCCGGCTCCACAATCGTCAGCAATTGGACCTATGCCTATGTCGTAAAAACCAATGCGAATGGTGATACCGTTTGGACTCGCGTGTTTTGGGATCCCCATGCGAGTCTGGATATCCCCGCTCGGGGTGTACTGGAGACGGAGGATGGAGGCTGTTTAATCGCAGGCTATGCGGCGTATTCTTTTCCCGCACACGGTTATATGTATCTGCTTAGACTGAATTCAATGGGCGATACTCTCTGGACACGCTTCATGCGCGAGCGTGAATCCATCGCCTATGAATATTGCAATGCAATTATTCCTGTTTCGGAAGGCGGCTATGCCATCGCCGGGTATCGCTACACGGAAGGCTCGAATAATGTGGATGCGTTGCTTGTCAAAGTGACGGAAACAGGCGTCGTGCAGTGGTGGAGAGCATACGGCTACGAAAACTATGATGCCTTCAATGGGATTTCGGCCACGGCGGACGGCGGCTATATTCTTGCGGGTCAATCCTATGTCAACTCGAGTCGCGATACGGATGTTTATATTGTACGGACGAATTCGGCCGGTGATACATTGTGGACGCGTCGTTACGGTGCAAACGGCGCTGACATTGCCAAGTCAATTCAGTTGACCAATGGCGGATATATCGCGGCCGGAAGAACGTCATCTTACGGAGCCGGGGATTGGGATATGTACTTGACAAAATTGGATCCGAACGGCGGCCAGCTCTGGAATTGGCGTCATGGCGGTACATATTATGATGTTTGCGAAAGTGTGTTGCGTACGTCCGATGGCTGCTACATTTTGGCGGGTACTACTCAATCTTTCGGTGCTCAAAACTACGATGTTTACGTGGTAAAAACCGGGCAGGATGCCTCCGGCGGGATATGTCCCCATGTGTGCACGGAGGCGCAGTTTATTTCGCTGGGCGACACGGTAGATATGTGCAGTTTTCAAGCGGAGGATGAAGCCCATTGGTTTCGCATTCCGTTTGAAGCCGGGAGCTACCGCATTCAATTGAACGGTTTTTCAACTCAAGCCGATTATGATATTTTGACGTTTTTCGGCTGTTCGAACCCGATCCCGACAAATTGCTGGGGCAATGCCGTAGGTTCGGAGGATTTCACTTGTGATTTTTCCGGAAGCGGTGAACTGTTTCTGGAAGTTTTCGTCTATGAGGGACCATTCGGACCCTATTGGCTTCTTGTCAATCGGATCGTGCCCACGGAATCCGATCAGGTCAATCTCCCGACGGAATTCACTCTGTCTGCCTATCCCAATCCTTTTAATCCGTCCGCACATTTGGTTTTTACAGTCCCGCAGTCCTCACAAATCCGGCTGGATATCTTCGATATCTCCGGCAGACTTGTGCAGACTCCAGTCAACAGCCGCGCCGATGCGGGACGGCACGAAATCCGTTTCGACGGTCATGTCTTGCCGTCGGGTGTTTACTATGCGCGCATGACCGCCGGATCTTTAATCCGCACGCAGAAATTGGTATTGCTCAAATAGACTATTATCCGGTCGTTTCGGACCAAAAGAGAAGCGGGCGCACGTTCGTGTTGCCCGCTTTTTATTATCCCGTAAAATGCCGAATGTCTATTTCAGCGCTTTCCGTACACCTTCCGCGTAGTTCGGGTCAGCTTTCGCGAAATGCTTGAGCTGGCGTTCGATGATGTCACGCGGCACACCCTGCATTGCCTTGGCGATGGCATTGTGGAGGTTTGCCCGCTCCGCTTCAGGCAGAAGACGATACAAATTCCCGGCTTGCGTGTAATCGTCATTCCCTTGGCGATGGTCGTAGCGGTCGGCGTCCCCGGAAATTTTTAAAGGCGGTTCATTCAATCGCGGATCATCCGTCGGGCCGTTAAAGCTGTTCGGTTCGTAGTTGACCGAGCCTCCGCTATTCCCGTCGAATCGCATTGAGCCATCCCGGTAATACGTATCCACCGGGCAGCGCGGCTTGTTGACCGGAAGACTCTCATAGTTGACTCCCAGACGGTAGCGATGCGCGTCGGCATACGAGAAAATGCGGGCTTGCAGCATCTTGTCGGGGCTGTGTCCGATCCCAGGAACCACGTTAGCCGGAGAGAACGCTGCTTGTTCGATTTCCGCAAAATAGTTTTCGGGATTCCGGTTCAGTTCCATGATTCCGACTTCCATAAGCGGGAAATCGGCATGAGGCCACACTTTAGTTAGGTCGAACGGATTGTACGGTGTCTTGTCCGCGTCCATTTCGGGCATAACTTGGATCATCAACCGCCATTTCGGGAATTCCTTTTTCTCGATAGAGTCGAACAAATCTCGTTGATGACTCTCGCGATCAACTCCGATGAGTCGTTCTGCCTCCTCATCCGTCAGATTTTGAATTCCCTGCTGCGTTTTAAAGTGGAATTTGACCCAATACCGCTTGTTATCGGGGCTGATCAGACTGTACGTATGGCTGCCGAAGCCGTGCATGTGGCGGTAGCTCTTAGGCAAACCTCGGTCGGAGAAAAGAATTGTGATTTGATGGAGGCTCTCCGGTGACAGCGACCAGAAATCCCACATGGCGGTCGCGCTCCGTAAATTCGTTTTTGGATCGCGCTTCTGCGTGTGAATGAAATCCGGAAACTTGTAAGGCTCGCGAATGAAAAACAAGGGAGTGTTGTTGCCGACCAAATCCCAATTGCCTTCGTCGGTGTAGAACTTGAGGGCGAATCCGCGCACGTCCCGTTCCGCGTCCGCTGCGCCGCGTTCTCCGGCTACCGTAGAAAAACGGATCAGGCATTCTGTCTTCTTCCCAATCTCCGAAAAAATCTTTGCCTTAGTATACTTCGTAATATCCTTGGTCACCGTGAATACGCCGTATGCACCCGATCCTTTGGCATGCACGACGCGCTCTGGGATACGTTCCCGGTTGAAATGAGCGTGTTTTTCGAACAACGGCCAATCTTGAACCAGTAAAGGTCCGCGCGCGCCGGCGGTCAGAGAATTCTGCGTGTCCGCCGTCGGAATACCTGCGCCGGTAGTGAGCCTGCGTTTCGCCATGTTTTCCTCCGTTCTGAACTGAATCGTTCCAGCCTATAGTTGATGAGTTATTGCCCGGGTTTATCCCGATCATTTCTTTTTCCGGCCGCGCATCACCACCTGATATTCGTGAACTTCAAAACCGTGTAAAGAATCCTCACCGCTGACCTTAATGGCGTCCCATTCGATGTCGTGGATCTCTCCGGTAGACTCGTCAATGAAATGGTGATGATGATCCACGTGAGGATCGAAAACCGTTATTCCTTCTTGGAGTAAATGTGTTTTCAGCAACCGCTTGGATACGAGCAGATTCAGAGTATTGTATACGGTAGCGCGCGATACGGTCGGATGCTTCTTTTTTACCGCCGTCCACGCGTCGTCGGCAGACGGATGTGTTCGTGCGCTGAGCACATACTCAGCAATGGCTATCCTCTGCGGGGTAGCCGGTATGCCGTGCTCCCGAAGAATTTCGATGATGGTATTCACGAGAACAAGAACCTGTCTAATGTTGGACAACATCTAAATTGTAATGTACGAAAGCACGAGAACTTTGTCAACTCTGCGAAAGGTAATATTATATTTGGAATCACAAGCCATCTGCCGACAATCGGCGAGTTGGGTGGGGTGGTTCGGTCCTATTGGTTAATTCATCGGAAAAGAGAGGTTTAGAGTTGAAAGGGCATGTCATAACAATACGAGATTGTGAAACATCGCGCATGAGACATTAGGATTTGGTATTCGGTATATGTTGCTTTTAACTTTGGATTTCATTAAACTAATATTCTTAAGTTTAATTTTGCAAAACACTGCCTACACAGTTCGCGTAGTGTATTCGGTTGGCTATCATGCTGTTGGGAAGATCGTCATTCGCAAATTTACTTTAAGGATGATTTTCCGGCAGCTTCACGTTTTCGTTTTTTGTCGGGACAACTATGGAATTCCTGTTCAGACTTCATCGCGAACAATCCGCTTTATGTATTGTGTTA
>RPQS01000175.1 GCA_003818605.1 Candidatus Zhuqueibacterota bacterium
AATTCGCGTTTTGCCGGTGCGGAGGCTTTTCGTCCGTCTGTTCCGGTGATCTCCGTCGGCAACATTGCGGTTGGCGGTACGGGTAAAACGCCGTGTGTGATTTCGCTGGTTCGCTTCATTTGCCAAATCCATCCCGAGCTGGCCGCTCCCAATGCGATTGCCGTTTTAAGCCGTGGGTACGGCAGGGAATCGCGCGAACTAGTGGTGGTTCAGCCGGAGGATGACTATCAAAAAACCGGTGATGAACCGCTGTTGATCAAACGTGCTTTGCCGCATGCGGCGGTAGTCGTTCATGCGGAAAGAGTGTTGTCTGCTGCTTACGCGGTGGAGACGCTGCACTCCCGGCTCCTCGTTTTGGATGACGGTTTTCAGCACCGATTCATTGCCCGCGATCTGGATTTAGTGCTGGTGGACGGCAATAAACCTCTCGGCAACAACCGTCTTCTACCCGCCGGACCTCTGCGCGAGCCTGCAGAAGCTCTGATCCGTGCTCAGGCTATTGGAGCAATAGGTACGGATACTCAAAACGCTCGATCGTTGGCCGAAAAGTTCGCCAAACCCTTCCTTGCCTTTCTTCCTCGCATTCAATTGCCGCGTGAGTTATCCACCAACTTGTCCACACCTGTTCTTGTTCTCACATCCATTGCAAGGCCAAGCAGATTTCATAATCAATTAAAAGAAATGGGTTTAGTTATAAAACAAACCGTCTCTTTTCCGGATCATCATCCCTTTTCCGTGCGCGATTTAAATGAAGTAGTCGCTGCCGTTAAGCTCTCCGGAGCTGTTGCCGTTGTGACCACGGCGAAAGACAAAATCCGGATTCGCGACTGGAATTACTTGATTCCACTTTTTACGGCGGATTTAGCCCTTATTCCGGAGTCCGCCGACAATTTTCAGTCCATTTTGGAACCTCTGCTAACTAAATGCGTGGCATAGAAGAGCACTGAGAGGAAGGTAATTGGGACTCTTGGGTTGTTGTTTCTTATTTTTTATAGAAATAGAAGTGAAAAACCTGTGAATATCCCCTTGACTTTCCGCCGATGTTTCGTATATTTTAGTAATTAGCCGTGGCGGCTGCTATCCGCGGGTGTGCGGCCTGCCATCCGAACTCCGGGTGGCCGCCGTGCCAAGCAATCCGTCTGCCGGTTTTCGGTTCGGCAGCGTGTTCGGGGCTCATAGCTCAGCGGTAGAGCAGCGGACTCATAATCCGTCGGTCCCAGGTTCGAATCCTGGTGGGCCCACCGATTGTCCACGATATGCCCAGACTTTTCCTGTAGTAGATGTGCCTGCTCTCAAAACGGAGTATTACAATTGTGCAGTCGGCCCGGTGCGGCGGCTTGGTGTTTACTACGTGCGGCAGGCTGAATCGGTCATGAGGTGTGCAGCGGTTTGGCACACCTCTTTTTTTCTTGCGAATATTGTGTTTAACTATAGCGAGGAATCGTGACGTACACGGCTGGTACGGAAAGCAAAGTGCGGGAGGCTGTCCAACTCCTCACAGAATTGCAGGAAATTGATGATGAACTCCGGGACATCGCGGCCGAACGTGGTGATCTGCCGGAAGAAGTAGAAAGGCTCGGCGCGAAAATTCGCGAAATGGACACCTACATTTCCGAGCGCAAGGCGGATCTGGAAAAAACGACTCAAGCCTTGGCCGACCGCGGCCGCCAGTTGGAGGAGGCGAAGGAAAAGCAGGTCAAACTCCAACAGCAGCTCTATGCCGTGAAGACCACGCGGGAGTATGATGCCATCACCGCCGAATTCAATTATGTAAAGGACCAAATCACGTCGTGCGAATCAGACATCACGCGCGACACGCAGCGCACGAGCGAATTCACACGGCAAATTGAGGAGCGGTCGGCGGAATTGGAAAAAGTCCGCTCGGAGGAAAATACCAAGGCTGAAGACTTGCGCGGCAAGCTGGCCGAAACCGAAGAAGATGAGCGGCAGCTCATGCACCGGCGTGAAAACGTCGTCGTGCGGCTCATGAAGCCGCTCTATGCCCACTACGAACGCATCCGCAATGCCAAAGACGGCCGGGGTGTGGCGCGCATTTTGGACGGCGCGTGCGGCGGCTGCTTCGCAATGATTCCGCCTCAGACTCAGGTCAACATCCGCAAGCAGGTGGACATTGTCCTCTGCGAGACGTGCGGACGGATCTTAGTCCCGTAAACGGTGGATTTGATTGCTCACATTGACGGCGGCGCGCGCGGAAATCCCGGCCCGGCCGCCATCGGAGTGGTCGTGCGCGACGAGAACGGCGTGTTGTTCGAAGATAGCGTGGCCATCGGTCATGCCACCAACAATGAAGCCGAGTATCGCGCGCTCATTCATCTCCTGGAACACTGCGCCGAGGATTCGCTCATTCTGAACTCCGGCGCGAAGCGGTTGCGCGTACATGCCGATAGTCTGCTGCTGGTTAACCAGATTACGGGGGAATGGAAGATCAAGGAACCGCGCCTGCGCGAACTATACGATAAAGTGCAGAAAGTCAAGGCGCGTGTGCCGTTCGAATTGCGAATACGCCATATTGCGCGCGAAAAAAACAAAGATGCCGACCGGCTCGTGAATCAGGCTTTGGATGCTCTCAAACCGGATGGATAACACCCCATGTTCCACATCAACCGATCCACTTTAGCGAAAGCCATGCGCATCTTGATATGGACAGCTTGTGCAGTAGTAATGGTTTTGCTAACGGGCTGTCCAAGCGACCCGCCCGATCCTCCGGTTGCCAATAGCTGGGCCCTGGTGATGCGCTGCCCGGATACGTTGTTCCGCGATGAACCCGGCGGCCACGTGATTAATGATACGATTCTCGTGCGACTAATTCATAACGGCAGCGATGTCGTGGGGGGAGTGAACGTTCACTGCCGCTGTGAAATCAGCCGGGACAGTCTCACGCAGTTCGTGACCACTTACTCCGATACGATTGCGCATGTTGCGGGCTGCTATCCGGCTCTGATGTATTGGGGGGCGGGGAGTCCGGACACGGCTGTTTACGAGCGTATCCACTGCTGGGCTTTACCCGATGGTCCGGATACGCTGCGCGGCTCCGTGCAGTTCAAGGTCTTTGATCCGCAATAAGCCCGTATATGATTGCAGCACGCGGGAGCGTGCTGCCTAGTCCCGGAATTTAACTGGGTTGTATTTTTTACCACTAGCCAACACGCTCCTGCGTGTTGGGAAATATTATTGTATTTCGAGTTCGCCGAGGCGATCGCGGGCATGGTTGCAGCACGCGGGAGCGTGCTGCCTAGTCCAGAATTTTATTTGGATTTGAAATCGCAATGCGGCGTGTACCGGAAAATCGCATCGTTGGGGATTTAACGTTTTTTGTGACTACGTGCCTGAAAACGACAACTCGGTTGCCGGGGAGTACACATTTGGGGCAATTAGTTCTCGACACGTTAAATTTCTATCGGCAGCGGGGCGAGATTGAATGTTACGGCTTTGTAGTTATGCCGGATCACATTCATCTGATCGTCAAAATGATCGCTCCTGTGACATTGCCTCGATGGATGAATTGCTTCAAGAGTTATGTTGCACGGCAGTTGAATCAGGGGCCCATTTGGCAGCGGGGATACTGGTCAGAGGTTGTTCCGAGCATTCCATTTCTTGAACAGAAGTTGCTTTATATCCATGAGAATCCGGTTCGAGCCGGGCTGGTACAAGACGCTACCCAATATCCATGGTCCAGTGCGCCGGATTATCATTTGCAGGCGGTGTCGGATCGCATAGATAATTACCGATAAGCAACACGCGAACGGTTTGTGGTCAACACGGTTGATTAATTCCCGATGCAGCACGCGGGAGCGTGCTGCCTAGTTTGATGTTAGATTTTTCGAGTCCGCCAAGGCGATCGCGGGCATGGTTCCGGCAGGGTCAGCGACTCTGCTCGGCGAACATGTTCGAGGAAAGTCCGAACTCCACAGGGCAGGGCGCCGGCTAACGGCCGGGTGCGGCAACGCAACGGAAAGTGCCACAGAAAATACACAGCCGCCTCTTTCCCGATTACGGGCGGGTCACAGACCCGCCTCGGCGGAAGTAGAGGCGGTAACGGTGAAAAGGTGCGGTAAGAGCGCACCGCGTTGATGGCAACATCAACGGCAGGGTAAACCCCGCCCGGAGCAAGACCAAATAAGCCGCGAGTCTCTGCGGCCCGCAGAGCATAAGACGCGGCGGGTAGGTTGCTTGAGGCGGCGAGTAATCGCCGTCCCAGATGGATGATCGCCACCCCGCAAGGGGCACAGAATTCGGCTTACCGGCGGACTCAGCTTGCGCTGTCTGCGTCGCGCCATAGGCAAGACCTATGGCGCGAGAAGCACAGACATGCAATTTCGGCGGAAGTACCGTCCGCCCGGCATCAGGCGGCACCATTTTTCCATCGCTGTTGCAACTTTCCCGAGCCGCAATGGCACAGGTTGTTTGTTGTAATACAGACCGACCTTAAGGAGATTTTTCGTTGATTAACATACAGGACCAATCATGCAACCAAAATGGGAACTGGTGGAGAGCCGGCCCCATGAGGAGATCGAGCGCTTAGCGAGAGAGACGAACATTCCCTATACCATCGCGCGCATCCTGATTAACCGCGGGATCGAAACAGCCGAGCAGGTGGACCGCTTCTTCAATCCGTTGAACAGCCACCTGCACGACCCATTTCTCATGCGCGATATGGATCGAGCCGTGGAGCGCATCGTGACAGCGCTTGGGCGAAGGGAACGCATCGCTATCTATGGAGACTACGACGTGGACGGGATCACCGCCGCGTCCATGCTCTACCTCTTCCTCAAGGATCTGGGCGGCGACGTTATACCTTACATTCCCGACCGTCAGAACGAAGGCTACGGCATTTCGGAAACCGGCATCCTCGAACTCCACAGGGGAGGTGCCGGTCTCATTGTCTCGGTGGACTGCGGCATCACCTCGATTGCCGAAGTCAAAATCACCGGCAAGCTGGGAATGGATCTGATCATTTCCGATCACCATGAACCCGGTGATGCCATCCCCGAAGCGCTGGCGGTTTGCGATCCGAAACGCGAAGGCTGCGCATATCCGTTCAAGGAATTATCCGGAGTCGGTGTTGCGTACAAGATCGCGCAGGGAATCATTCACCGGTTGAATCTCGACACCGAGTATACCGAGAAGTACATGGATCTGGTGGCACTCGGCAGCGCGGCGGATATTGTGCCGCTGGTTGACGAGAACCGCGTGTTC
>RPQS01000176.1 GCA_003818605.1 Candidatus Zhuqueibacterota bacterium
GAATCGTCAATCCAGTTCAAAAATAAACAATTGTTGTGAGCATCGAATCCATCCTCACCTCTTCCCCTTCCGCAACCGAATCCTGGGCGCGCGAGTTTGCCGCGACGCTTGTGGGCGGCGAACTCATCGCGCTCACGGGTGAACTCGGTGCGGGTAAAACCGTGATTGCCAAAGGAATCGGCAAGGGATTGGGTGTGCGCGAAGACGTCATCAGCCCGTCGTTCAATTACCTGTTGGAATATCGCGGGCGGCTGCAGCTTTTTCATGCCGACCTCTATCGCATCGAAAGCGCGGACACTTTTCGCGCGCTGGGACTCGATGAATATCTGGATCGCGGCGGTGTGCTGCTCATCGAATGGGCCGAACGCGTGCGCGCGATGCTGCCTCCCGAAACCATCTGGATCGAAATTACGCCCGGCAATGATCCCCAAAGCCGCAAGATTTCCGTGAGGCGGCCTTCATGATGCTCTGCCTCGAAAGCTCCGCCGAGCCCACCGTAATCGGTTTGGTGCGCGAGGAAACCGTGCTCATCGAGCGCGTGTTCGCGGAGCGCGACCGCATGGCCGACGAAATCGAATCCGTTCTGCGCGAAGCATCCGTTGCCGTGCTCGAATTGAAATCTATCGCTGTGGGCATCGGCCCCGGATCGTTCACCGGCCTGCGCGTGAGTCTGGCTATTGCTAAAGGCATGGCGCTCGGCTTGTCCTTTCCGATCTGGCCGGTCGCGTCGCTGAAAATTATTGCCGCTAACTTTGCAGCCGGGGGCCGGTCTATCGCCGTGATTTCTCCCGCCCGCCGCGGCCAAGCGCATTATGCAGTCTTTGACTGTTTGTTGTTGGAACCGGTGGATGGCCCGTGTGTTTTGGATTATGCCGATCTGCCTTCCCGCTTGCCCGAAGATGCGATTCTCACAGGGCCGGGAGTCGCGAAGCTGGATGCAAATCTACACGCGCAATTAAATGCGAGAATTCCCGACGATCTGCTCTTTCTGCGTCCGCAAATAATTCATCTTGCGCGCTTGGCCCGTGAAGAGTGGCAGGATCGCGAGCCGCCCGACATCGGTTCGCTCGTACCTTTTTATGGTCTGGATTTCCCCGCTTGAGTTCTTGAAAAGTGCCGTTCATGAACCGGTGGTTTATAGCCGCGATTTTTCTGCTGCTGTGCGGCGCGTGGAATGTGCTCTGCGCGCAGGACAGCGTGCTCACACCGGATACTTCGGTAAGAACCCGGCACGATTCCGCGCGCGTGGATTCTTCGCGGCCCATAGTAACCGGAGCATTCACGTCCTTCGGCTACTGGATATTTGAAAACATGCGCAATACCGGGCTGTATTGGGCCTACAAATTGAGACCGGTCACGCGCGCGCTGGCAAAAATCTGTCACAATCTGCTTCATTCTCCCGACGAAAACAGCATGATCCGTGTTCCGCTTTCCAAACGCAAATGAGTGCGCCGCCAAAAATAAAACCACCCAAGAAGCGCCTGCCCCTCCCCCGTAAACCGCCCAAGGTGATCGTCCCCGACACCGCCTACAAGAGGAAGCCTAAGCACCCGAAAAAAGATTCGGAAGAAAAACCGTAGCGCCCGGCTTGCCGGGCTTTTTATTAAAACAAAAACGACCGCACATCTGTACGGTCGTTTTACTGTTCTAATTATTCCTCTTGATTTAACATGTTGAGTACGGCAGTCAGCGACAAAGAGACTGGAATTTGCCATGAAACTAAATCAATAACCTTTTGTTTATAATAGCCTAACCACAATAATAGGAATCACATTTAATTGGAGGACATTTCCTCTTATACTTGATTATGATTCATAAACTCTTAATTATTATGACGGAACTTTTCTTTGACAAGGTGAGTAAGGTGTGTAACAGCTTGATTTATACCTTCACGTGAAGGAGTTTTCCGTTGACCAAAATCACGAAAAAAGTCAACATCCGCGCAAATCAAAGTCTTGAAAAATATCTTCAGGAAATCGGGGAGGTTTCTCTTCTCGTTCCAGAGGAAGAAATCAAGCTGGCGCGCCGCATTCGACGCGGTGATCAACTGGCTTTGGAACAATTGACCAAAGCCAATCTGCGCTTCGTGGTCAGCGTGGCTAAGCAGTATCAGAATCAGGGTCTGTCTCTCGGCGATTTAATCAATGAGGGCAACCTCGGATTAATCAAAGCTGCCAAGCGTTTCGATGAAACGCGCGGCTATAAATTTATTTCGTATGCGGTATGGTGGATCCGCCAGTCCATTCTGCAGGCTCTGGCCGAGCAGTCCCGCGTGGTCCGTCTGCCATTGAATCGTGTCGGTGCACTGAATAAAATCGGCAAGATGTACTCGAATCTCGAGCAGGAGTACGAGCGCGAGCCGACTCCCGATGAAATTGCCGACATGCTGGAAATCACCGCCGGGGAAGTGACGGACACGCTGCGCATGTCGGGACGGCATCTTTCCATGGATGCACCCTTTGCGCAGGGCGAAGACAACCGCCTCTTGGACATCGTACACAATGAAAATCAGCCGCCGCCCGATGCCAAGCTCATGCAGGAATCCCTGCGGCAGGAAATTGACCGCGCACTGGCTACGCTCTCGCCGCGTGAAGCCGAAGTCGTGCGGCTGTATTTCGGTTTGGGCCGCGAACACCCGCTTACGCTCGAAGAGATCGGCGAACTGTTCAAACTGACTCGCGAGCGCGTCCGGCAAATCAAGGAAAAAGCCCTGCGCCGCCTGCGCCACACCTCGCGCAGCAAAGCGCTGCGAACGTATTTGGGATAATATAATTTTGCAAATCTTTCCAGGCGGCTTTCGGGCCGCCTTTTTTCTTGCGGATTTAATGAATATTATTATCTTATAGCAATCCGCTTAATCGCCGTTGCCGATCGGGAGACTGACAACGGCGAAAGTGTTATTCCGTAAATCGCTAAGGAGTGATGTTGTGAGTTCTGCCTCACAGTCCAAACAGGAACTTCCCAAGGGTGCCTTCCGAATCACCCGCGAGAATCAGTATAACGCTGTTCCCAAAATTTTTCGTTCCTATTGGATCAAGCTGGCCGAAAAGAACACCTACTACAATAAAACCTTCATGGCCGAGTGGGCGGACGGCTTGGAGAATGAACTCGTCCTCGATGCCGGGTGCGGGCAGAGCTCTTCACTCTCCCGCCGCAATACTCCGCTGCTCTATCTGGTCGGTCTCGACCCTCTGCCCGAAGACATGAAAATCAACAACGAACTCCGCTGGCGTGTGCAAGGAGTTTTGGAAGCGCTGCCCTTTGCCGACAACACTTTTTCCGGCATTCATTGCGATTCGGTTTTTGAGCACATTTCCGATCCCAAACTCGTTGTTGGAGAATTTCACCGCATTCTGAAGCCGGGCGGTCGGGTCATCATCAACACCAACAGCGTCTTCAATCCCTTCATGTTTCCCAACAAGTTCTTGTCCGTAAAAAGACGTGAATGGCTGAAGGAGAAGCTGCACATCACCAGCGAAGGCACCTACCCCGCACCTTATCGCATCAACACCAAGCGTAAATTAGTCGGCTTCCTCCGCCGCGCCGGATTTTCCGATATCCGGATTTACCGCTGGGGCGTTCCCAATGTTTACCATCCCCGCTGGTTTTTAGTACTGCAATTGCTGATGGAGCTGCTGGCCGAAACTCCGCTCTTCTGCGGACTCAAGCACAGACTTATGGCCACTTGCCGCAAGTAAAGCGGTACATGGCATGGCTGAAAATGAAACGGGCGGGCCGATGGCCCGCCTGCCCTATGTCTGCAAGCGGTCTCAGAATTTCCACACCGGATAAGGCAATTTTTTATTGAGAAAATCGCGCTCCTCCGGACGGAATGTTTTGTGAACAAGGTTGATTGCCAGATAAATGATCATATAAACTGCAATACTTCCCAGGACGCCGAACACTCCGTGAAACCGTGATGCGAGCGGAAAGAACAGTGCCGCGGAGATCGCGCCGTTGAGCAGTAATTTGCCCACCCCGACAAGATCCGTTTTCGTTTTCAAAATCGTCACAATCCACACGTAGCTGAGGATATTCTGCCCCACAATTGCCAGAGCCGTAATCCACGCCATCGCCATGACACCGTAAATCGGCAATAGCCACAATCCCACCAGAATTTTAAAGACTCCGAAAATCTTGGAATAGATCAGTAAGTCGTTCCGTTCCGCATTTAAAAGCAATAAGGCCAACGGATAGCGCAAGGTCTCCATCGGAAGAAACACAACCATCACGACCAGCAGGCCGGCCGCCTCGCCGTAGCGCGGATCGAATAACTCCACGATCAGCGGCCGGGCCATCAGCGCCGTCCACACCGCCATGGGAATGGTGGCCAGCAAACTGATTTTCACTAATAGTGTGAAGCCGAAACGCGCGTTCTCGCGGGAAGCCCCATATTCGCTGAAGAACAGCGGCGTGATGACGCCCGAAAGAAAATTGCTCGGCAGCGCGTTATTGAGAATCGAAAGAATCCGGCTGGCCAGCGCGTAGAGTCCGACTGCCGCTCCGCCCAATAGACCCGACACCAGAAACAAATCCGTGGCCGAGTTGAGCAGCATCACACCCACTTCATTGATATAACTCAGCCCGGAATATCGAACAAACCGCTTCCACGGAGGTTGTTCCGGTGGATGTGTATCGGCCTCTACCTTGGGCTGCACCATCCGGCGATAAGCCAAATAATAGAGTAAAAGCGACAATCCATACAAGCATACTTCGGCAATCACGACCATCATAAAAGGATCCGGCTGCCGCGCGGCAAAAAAGATCGCCGCCAACCGCACAATGTTGTAAATCAGCGTTCGCCAGAAAATCGCGCGGTGCATGAATAAACCGCTGAGCAGCACGCGGTAGTTTTCCGCCAGCAAATACGCGAAAGCTCCGATCGCAAAGACTCGCAGTGCGGTTTCGGCATTCGGGAACTTGACCCATCCGGTCAGCACCGGCGCAAAAATAAAGGCTAAGGCCAATAGAAGTGCTGCAAAAGCCGTCTGCAGCAAATTGGCCGCGGTAAACAGCTTGGCGATCAACCGGTATTTCGATTGTGTAAAATATTCCGGGACAAATCGGGAAAGCAGATTGGGAATGCCCAATTTGACCAGCAGGCTCA
>RPQS01000177.1 GCA_003818605.1 Candidatus Zhuqueibacterota bacterium
AAAGAGCCCTGCCGCCGCGGACAAGGGGGGTTCGCTTCCGCCGAGGCGGGCGCCTCGCCCGCTCGAAAAGCGAGAGATCAAACGCGGTTCACACTCATTCTATGTTTACATTCCGGCCGCACGAGGCGTGCGGCTCGGCGCACCTTGCAGTGTTTGCGTCGCGGCAGGATTCCGGGCACGTCCGCATAAGGCGAGATCTCGTCTCCGACGGACGAAGACGCATGCCTCGGCGCGAAGAGAATACGCCCCCCCTATCCCCCCCGTAAACGGAGGGGGATAAGAAAGACGGGCACGATATATCGTGCCCCTACAAAATTTCATCATTCATCGTTCATCATTCCAATAGCCTATGTCTGACCTTCTGAACTACACTTTTCTGAACGTGCCGCTGTCGCAAATCGGGTTGGCCGTTTTGTGCATCATCGGCGGCTTTGTGCTGCGGATCATTCTCGGCGGAGTGCTGCGCTGGGTGCTGCGTCACACCAAGAAAACCGATACCGAATGGGATGACATCATCATCGGCGCGATGACCGGGCCGCTGGGCGCGATGTGCGTCATCCTCGGCATCTGGGTCGGCCTGAAATTCCTGCCCATTCCCACCGAACCGTTCAACGTCGCCAGACTTCTGAACGCGCTGTTGAAAGCGGCTTCGGAAGTGGTCGTCGTATGGTTTGCCCTGCGGCTGAACGAATTGGGCGGACGCCATGCCTTTACAAAAGCGGTAGCCACCGGCTCTCCCGTAGCGGACTTCGTTCCCATCGCCCGCAAAACCGTGCGCGTGTTCCTCTTCATCATTGCCTTGCTCATTGTGATCCACGAGTTAGGTTACTCGGTCACGTCGCTGATTGCCGGTTTAGGCTTGGGCGGTTTGGTTATCGGTTTGGCCGCGAAAGATACGCTGGCGAATTTTTTCGGAAGCATCGTCATTTTTGTAGACCGACCATTCGCCAAAGGAGATTGGATTCAGGTCGGCAGCGTGGAAGGCGTCGTGGAGGAGATCAGTGTGCGCGTCACGCGCATTCGCACCTTTACAGACAGCCTGATTACCATGCCGAATTCGCTGCTCACGACCACAGCCATCACCAACTTTACGCGCATGCGCAAGCGGCGGATCCGGCTGGTGCTGCAAGCCACGTATCATACGACGTCGCGGCAAATCGAGGAAGCTACACAGAAAATCCGCGCGCTGATCGAAGCCGACGAAAGATTCCACCACGATTCCTACGTCGTGGCTTTCCATGAACTGAGCGTGTATAGCCTGAATCTTTTAGTGCACTGCTATACCGTGACCACCGACTGGAAAGAGTATTTGAAAGTGCAGCAAGACCTCATGCTGGCGATCATGAAAATCTTCGAGGAAACCGGCATCGAATTCGCCTATCCGACGCAGACGATTATTCAAGATGAAAAATCACCCCCCCTATCCCCCCCGTGATAAAGAAGGGATGAGGGATGAGGGATGAGGGATGAGAGAAGAAAAGCTGAAACGCTGAAAGCTGAAAGCGGGAAGAATAAAGTCGCCCCCTTTCATCCCCCCGAGAAGAGACCCCCCTTTCATCCCCCCGTACACGGGGGGAAATAAGAAATGATTGACACGCACAGCCATCTTTACTACTCCGACTTCGACCACGATTTGAACGAAGTCATCGTGCGGGCGCAGGCCGCCGGAGTGAATAAAATCATCACGGCAGCGGTGGATCGCGCAACGGCGGAGCAATGTCTGGACATCGCCGCGCGTTTTCCGGGAATCGTGTTCGCGGCTATCGGCGTGCACCCGTCAGAAGTGTCAAAAACAAGCGAAGACGATCTGCTGTGGATGGAAGCGATGGCGGGAGATCCGAACGTCATTGCCATCGGGGAAATCGGACTCGATATCTACCGCGGCGAAACCAACCTTGCCGAGCAGGAAGTCGTTTTCCGCCGCATGCTGGAATTGGCGAAGCAAACCGATCTGCCCGTGATTGTGCACCATCGCGCGGCGGGAATGCGCACGATTGAGATCGTGGAAGAGAGCGGCATAAAACGCGGCGTGTTCCACTGCTTTTCGGAAGACCTCGCATATGCGCTGCGCGTTCTCGCAACGGGATTGTGCGTCTCCTTTACGGGCAACATCACCTATAAAAATTCGCGCCTGCCCGATATTGCGCGGGCGCTGCCTTTGGAAAAAATTCTGCTGGAAACCGACTCCCCCTTCATGGCTCCCGCTCCGATTCGCGGCAAACGATGCGAACCGATGCATGTGCGCGATGTTGTACTAAAGCTTGCCGAGATTCACGGCCGCACGCTGGATGAAGCGGATCGCATTACCACTTCCGCCGCCGAGCGAACTTTCTTCGCCAACCGCCCCGCTTTCTCTCTTTAAGCGGCGCACACCCCCTAAAACCGTGTGTACTGATGTTCAAACCGGGTCGGCCCACTCTCTATTCCCGACGGGTGTGTAGTCTTTTAATTATCCCGTCCAGAGAGGCGAAATTTTCAGCTATTCGCAGCAAAGGGTCATCAGTGCTGTATCTTAATGAAAATGTCACAATAAGTATTTTCTAATATATTGATTATACGCGACTAATATTTTATTATAAGACAGGATTGAACTTTCAGGAATATTTGAAAAAGCGTAATATCCTCTGTAACATGCTTGACATCCAATTGAAGTCCGAGTATATTTATCACACTTAACAGATTAATGGGTAAGGTCCATTCCGTCACAACGGATGGCAGCTCAGCAATTTTGCGAGGAGATAAGGATGAAAAACGTTAGAGTGGTTTTAGTCGTAGCGGCACTGCTTTGTATCGTACTACCGAGCTTCGCATTGAATGTGTTCATGGCATTTGATGTTGTGAATCAGAAAATGTCCGTGGTGATTCGATCCACCGAACGCGACGATCAACTGTGGCCGAACGTCACCTTCGCGCAGGAAGACACGGGCGGATACATCTGCAATGTATGTGAAATTTATTATCCGATTCCGGGCAGTTACAGTGAGTGCGTTGTAGACGTTATGCTCAGCCCGAACGACGCCGGACGAACAGTGTATGTGGCTCCGGGTGACACCAACGTCATCTGGGCGCATATCGAACTGTTCACCGATCCGGAACGGTCGGAACGAGCCGAAACGATCAGCCTCACCGACACACTGGAATCGCGCATTAATCCGCTGACGGGTTTAACCGAGTATGCCTATCCGGCCGGAACAGAGTGCCAGCCGGTGATGCCGGATACGATTCGCATCAACTCGGCCTTCTGCGCGTGGGTTTGCCACGGCACCTACCGGATTCCCATTTACTGTGAAGCCCCCGACTACAATCTCGAATTGCTGAATGTAAACGTTGCCGACGGCTGCGATCCGGCGGCCGGATATCAACCGCACTGTAACGATCCGGTTTGCCCCCGCAATTTAGATTGGGACCTGTTCACATGGTACAATCGCATTTTCCCCGGCTGCCGTCTGTACTTGGTTATGACCAACTGCGGTTATGAACCCGGCTGCGTTTGCATCTGGCGTTCGGACTTCTACTTGCCTGTGGAAATGTTGGGCTTCAGCGGTATTGCCGGAGACGGTAAAGTCCGTCTGGATTGGTCCACTGCGTCAGAAACCGGCTACAACACGTTCATTATCACCCGCAGTGAAGATCGCACCGGTCTCTTCCGCACGGTTTGGGCGCAAGAAGGCACCGTGGGCGCCTCGCGGCATGATTATTCCTGGACCGACAACAACGTGCAGAACGGTCGGACCTATTACTACAAGCTGAACATCCAGGATGACAACGGGCAGCACGTGTACAATATTGACGGCCAGTCGGTCATCGTGGAAGCCACGCCGATGACCGGAGCGGAAATGCCGTCGGAATACGGCATGGCTCAGAACTATCCGAATCCGTTCAACAGCGAAACCCGGTTCTCGTTCTCACTGGCCAATGACGGCCTGACGACGTTGAAGGTGTTCGATGTTCTGGGACGGGAAGTGGCGGCGATTGTCAACGACAATCTGAAAGCCGGCACCCATACCTACAACTGGTCGGCGGAAGGTCTGCCCACCGGTGTGTATATGTATACGCTGACCAGCGGTGAGTTTACGGTCACGAAAAAAATGCTCTTTCTGAAGTAGCTTCTGGGGTTGCAACTTTCCGGACGATGTGGTAGTTTAAGGGAAAAACCCTTTGGAGGCGAACGGATGAGAATTAGAATGTTTTGGAAAACGATGATGGCGGTTGCCGTGTTAACCCTTTGGGTTTCCACCGCCATGCCGCTCTGTGTATCCAACGTCCCGACGGTATTACACCGCGGTGAAAGTGCTTGTATTCAGGTCTGCGCAGATGATTTCGGGTATGCCCCTATCGAGTTGGTCGGCACCCGCCCGGGAATTGAATCCATACCCGTGCTGGTCTTCACTCCCGGATGCAGCCAAACTAATTCCGAATGCAACGTTCAATGTGTTCCCGTCGCAGGACTGCCTGTATGGCCGACCGGATTTGAATACGGCGGAGATCCCAACTATCCGACACAGTACTATGCGGAAACAGAATGCTTCTGGATGTATTTCCGCTGGGGTCATGATCCCGCCACGTGGTATCTGGAGATCTACACGCTGTGCGACGGCTGCTTTTGTTTGACTTTTGACAGCCAGCTTCCGGTCACGCTAAGTTCGCAGATTACCGCTCTTCCGGGCGACAACATGGTGACTTTGACGTGGGCGACGGCTTCCGAATCCAACAACGAGCGGTTCGACATTTCGCGCGGCGGTCATGTGATCGGTTCGGTGGAGGGACTTGGCAACAGCGCCACCGGACAAGTGTATCGCTTCGCGGATGAGACGGCGCAGAACGGCGTGGAATACACGTACACATTGGAGTCCGTGGATGTCAACGGCGGCCGCTACGAAGTA
>RPQS01000178.1 GCA_003818605.1 Candidatus Zhuqueibacterota bacterium
ACCATCCGGCATATCGGTCCGATGGCGCAGGATTTTTGGCGGTTGTTCCACTTTGGAGAAGACAGTCTGGGAATCTCCACGATTGATCCGGACGGCATCGCGCTGGCGGCGATTCAGGAACTGGCCAAGCAAAATGAGAAATTAGAAATCAGAAATCTGAAATTAGAGGAAGAGCTTGCCGCTTTGCGCGCGCAAGTGCAAACGATCTTGGCCGGAGACAAGAACACGCAGAAGGAGGGCAAGTAACATGAAGCGAAAAAGACAATTTCGACCTCCCATCGCTTTCGTGACGGTGATTTTCCTGCTCACCGCGGCGGTTGTCATTGCGCAGCCGCAAAGTCCGAATTTCACGATGCGCGCGCAGACGCTCAGCGCGGGGGGAATGTTCGACAGCAGCGCCAACTACACGCTGTTCAGTTCGGTCTGTTCGTGGTCCGTGGCCGACACTCACGCCAGCGCAAACTATCGCTTGACCAGTGGTTTTCTGACTCCAAATTACGGATCGGCCACCGGAGCCTTTCTTGTTGTGAATCCGCCGTCGCTGAATTTCGGCGAAGTGCATGTGGACAGCACGTCAACTCTAAATATTACTCTCAGCGATACGGGCTATTGGAATCTCACTGTTGCAGGTATGCTGCTGAGTCAAGGCACGCTGTTCCAATTCAATCCATTGCCGCAATTGCCCGATACAGTGTATGCTCGAAGTTCACTGGACTACATTCTGCAATTCCATCCGACGGCGACGGGATTATTCTGTGATACGCTCACGATAACGCATGATGGCGGGAATCCGGTTGTTGTTTTGATTGAAGGATCGGGAGTTGCACCGTCTATTACCATTGACCCGGATACGCTGGCCTTCGGCGATATCTGGATCGGACGCGCGGTGCACGACACGTTTTCTGTTCAGAATCCCGGCAGCGCGGACTTGCATGTCAGCTCCATCACGACGAATAATCCGGTTTTCCCACCCGTGACGACGCCGTTTACGGTGTTGCGCGGCGGAAGTCACGCCGTACCATACACAGTCACCGTACCGGAAACACTGAGCTACTCCGGGCTGCTCACTATTCACAGCGACGGCGGAAACCCCACTGTGCTGATGAGCGCGCACGGCGTATGGACGGAATTGCACATTAGTCCAACGAGCATTGATCTTGGCAGTGTGGCTGTGGCGGACACCGTGGATACCACGCTCACATTGACCAGCGCAGGAAATACGTATCTCGTGGTGGACACGGTTCGTTTAACGAACAATCATTTTTCCATGCTGCAGTATCCGACAGACAGCATTTTCGCATACGGCATAACAACGGTTAGCATTCGCTTCGTTGCGCAAACCGTCGGCACGTACTTGGATACTTTAGTGGCGCTAAACAATGTCGGTGATCCGGTCAGGATTCCGCTTTCGGCGGGTGTCTCGTCGGTGAACGACGATGCCAGTCTGATTCCCAAAGACTTTTTCCTCGATCAGAATTATCCGAATCCGTTCAATCCGGCCACGAACATCCGTTTCGGATTGCCGCGCGCCGCGCAGATTAGCATAGAAGTCTTTGACATTTTAGGACGCAAAACGGCGACTCTTGCGGACGGACGATTACAGGCAGGCTATCATTCTTTGGTATGGAACTGTTCCACATGCCCATCCGGTATGTATCTGATCCGCATGCAGACGGAGGATCGAGTGTTTCTCCGCAAGATGCTGCTGATGAAATAAATTCCGGTATAACCATTTGAATAAAACAACAGGCTCCCTGCTTTCGGGGAGCCTGCTTGGTGAGAGATATGTTCGGATGCGGTTACTCGCCGATCTTCGTCAACAATTTTTTCGCTTTTTCATGTTCCGGATTGATCGTTAAAGCCTGCCGCAAGGATTTTCGAGCGTTCTCCAGATCGTTTTTTGCCAGAGATACCTGTCCCAGCCAAAAATAGGAGTCGGCCGATTGGGGATACGCTTGAATGTTCATCAAGAGCAGTCTCAGGAGTTCATCGGCCCGTTCCGGTCCCCACTCGATCGTGTATTGAAGGAGGTCTTCTTCCCGGAAGAACACAGCGGTGGAATCTTTCGAGCGGACATCCGCGAAGATTCGGACGGCTTCCGCCACTCCGCGTTCATTGATGATTTGTAAAAATTCTTTTTCTCTGGGCGGATGGCAGCGAGCGGGTTTCCATTGGTGTTGTATGTCGTTTGAGATAAATCCGTTTCGCAGCGGTTCTTTTTGGATATACGTTTGCCCCGCCGTATCGCTTCGCAGCAAGGCGTTGAAGAAGTTCAGCGTGTAACTGCAAATCACGCGATATGCCGTCGCCATTCTCTGAACATCTTCCGCCGGATTATCCGGAATGCAATCATTCCACATGATGTAATCCGATCCAAACGCGCGGTGCGGAATCCCTGCAAGTTTTATCAGGCATGCATCCGCAAATTTCAGATCATCGAAAAACCCATAATCCCGATCGGCGGAATTCCGGACGAAGCCCAAAAACGGAACTCGAAATGCATGGGCATCGAATTCGACGAGCTGTGCGGCAACGGTTTTATATTTCGGAAAGAACTGCGCACCGTCCAGACAAACAACCGCATCCACTGTATAATTGCGCATGGCTGCTGCAACGCTGATCATTCCACCCCAACTGAAGCCCAGACATCCCACGTGATCGCGATCAGCCTGCGGCAGCTGCCGAATATACGAAAGCAGGAATTCGATATCGCGCGCGACGGCTTCCGCGCCCATCACATCCCGAGTGACTTCTATAGTGTGCGCTCCGACCGAAGGGCAGGAAATCACCAGATATCCGTGGCTGACCAGACAGGAAATCAGCACCAGATTTTCATACGGATCGGAATTGATGCTGGGCACATAGATAATTACGGGATATTTCCCCGGTACGGGTTGAGTATTGAGATATACCGGCGTTTTTGCCGACAGCAGACGGTCCGCAACGGCATCGGATACGCCCATTTCGCCGAGGGATGTTTTGTAGTTTACGAGCGCGTACGATTGAAGGGAGTCTTTGCCGGTTTCGGACACGCTCGATATTGCGGCAGCAGCAATGAAATCCGCGTAGGACACGGAAACCGCTTCTGCATTTCGGCCAGCAGGAAAAAACAGATGAAGCGGAATTGGCCGGGCGATCTCACCAATCGTGGGATTGCCGAAATAGTCGTTCTCCGGTTTGAACGTTCGGGAATAGTCGAACAGATCCCGTTTTTCGTAGCCCACTGCATATGGTCCGACGAGCACACTCTCCCAAACAGAATTAGACTGCGCAAAACCGCAGGGCTCGATTACAGCGATCAGAAGAAAGGGCAAAACCGCCCGAAACGGTCTGAATGGGTTTTGCATGATGTGATTATCTTTCATGGAATCTTTCCAGCGGCTGATCGGCCGTTTTTTCGTCTATTGAAAGAGACGTGTTTTCAGTATGTTTGTTGCGGCGGCAAAGATGAACCGGGACCAATGAATACAGAATTCATAATTAAGTACATATAAATAAATATATTATACATAAGCACGGGGACCGTAAACCAGTTAAAGCATGCACCAAACCGGATCAGTCTAAAAAATGGCTGCGATTCATTGACTCTTGGATATGATATTACTAATTTAGGCAAGTGTTTTATCCCTATTTGCCTTGACTGTCACATGCTGTCGAGCCGAATAAAAGGGACGATATGATTTCAATACTCCTGTGCGTTAATGTCAAGGGAGGTTAAGATGGAATTGATTCGTTCAGTCCTTCGCCTCGCAATTGTTTCTTTTTTGGTTCTATGGTTTGTTTGTGATACGGCTGTGGGACAGGGCTGGGAATGGCAAAATCCGCTGCCGCAGGGGAATGACCTGAATGCCGTGGCTTTTGCCGATTTAAATCATATCTGGGCAGTGGGGAGCGGAGGAGTGATGCTAAGCAGCGAAGACGGAGGTGCATCATGGATGATTCACGCCCCGGTCACATCTTCCCATCTGAATGATATGGTTTTGATCGGCAACTATGGCTGGATTGCGGGTGCATCGGGAACGATTCTGCGAACGACCGACAATGGATTGCACTGGCTGACTCAAACCAGCGGAATAGAGAACAATCTAAATGGAATTGCGGCTATTGATCATAATCAAGCATGGGCAGTCGGTGAACAGGGTGTTGTTCTGCATACGACCGACGGCGGTGCCGACTGGTCGGCACAGAGTAGCGGAACAAATCATTGGCTCAACGGCGTCTGTTTTATTGACGCTCTACAGGGCTGGGCGGTGGGCGATTCCGGTAAAATTCAGCGTACGACGGATGGAGGAGCCGTCTGGACGGCGCAGGTATCGGGAACTGCCGTTACATTGTTCTGCGTGACTTTCGTCAATAATGACACGGGATGGGCTTCGGGAAGAAACGGCACTGTCTTGAACACGACAGACGGCGGATTGAGCTGGACACCACAGGCCAGCGGAGCAGCGTACGCGATAGAAGCACTGGTTTTCTTAGATGCAAACCGCGGATGGTTTGGATGCAACAGTTATATCAGGTATACGACTAATGGCGGAGCTACATGGCAAGAGCAGACGTTCCTGATAAGCACATATCCTACAGACATTGTTTTCGCGGATGCTGAACACGCCTGCTTTGTGGGATGGACGGGTGCGATTTACACAACGGCGGATGCAGGCGGCACTTGGACAGAGCACAGAACGTACAATTCGCTGGGAAATTTTTATGACGTGGCGCATGCGGATGAACAAAATGTTTG
>RPQS01000179.1 GCA_003818605.1 Candidatus Zhuqueibacterota bacterium
CGGGGCGATCACCGCCCACTGTTCATCGGTCAAATCCATCTTCTGAACCTCCGCAAAATGAGAGGTTCACAAGATACGAGACCGCGAGCTAACTGTCAAATGTTTTTGAGATGTGCTCTAGTAAACCCGGCTCGGCGCACCGGGCGGTGTTTGTGTCACGGCGGTCAGGCGACCGCCGCCAAGTAGATAGTCTCGGCTCGGCGGGAATAAGAACAACAACTAAACGATACAGGAAGATCCGTGGCGAAGATTTCATTTGCATTAGGCATTCATAATCATCAGCCGGTCGGCAATTTCGATGACGTGTTCGAACAAGCCTACGACCAAAGCTACCGCCCGTTTTTGGAGACGGCGCTCGACCATCCACATATCCGGTTCACGCTGCACACATCCGGCTGTTTGTTGGAATGGCTGGAAAAACATCAGAGCGGATATCTCGATCTGGTGGCCAAGCTGATCGAGCGCAAACAGGTGGAACTTTTAGGCGGCGCATTTTTCGAACCGATTCTGCCCATTCTGCCGCGAGCAGACGCTCTCGAACAAATCGCCCGTATGAAGCAGTATCTAAAGCGGCGATTCGGCGTGACCGTACGAGGGGCGTGGCTGGCGGAGCGGGTGTGGGAACCGCAGTTGGCCGACGTTTTATCGGAAGCGGGTGTGGAGTATCTGCCGCTGGATGACGATCATTTTCTCTCCACGGGACACCGTTTAAGCGATTTGGGCGGCTACTTTTTAACGGAGGCGGGACGCGGGCCGGTGGCTCTGTTCCCGATTCATAAGCGGCTGCGGTATACGATTCCGTTCGAAGAGCCGGAAGCGAGCTTAGCTTACATGCGGGAGCACGCACAGAGCTTAACGCAACCGCTGTTCGTGATGGCGGATGACGGAGAAAAATTCGGCTTGTGGCCGAAGACGTACGATTGGGTTTACGAGAAAGGCTGGCTGCACCGTTTCTTCGAAATGCTGGAGAAGCACGCGGACGAAGTGGAACTCGTGACGTTCGGCGAAGCGCGGGATAAGATCGCTCCCGCCGGGCGGACGTATCTGCCGACGGGTTCCTATTTCGAAATGGGCGAATGGGTGCTGCCGCCGAAGTCGGGAACGGTGTTCGAGAGCTACGTGAAGGAGTTCAAGCAGCGCAAAGATTGGGAAGAACTGCGGCCTTTTTTAAAGGGCGGATTCTGGCGGTACTATTTAGCGCGCTACGAAGAAGTAAATATTCTGCACAAGAAAATGCTGCGGACCAGCCGCAAGTATCAGCGGCTTTCCACGCGCAAACGCAACCGCAATTTGCAGACGCCGATTCTGCGCGGCCAGTGCAACTGTCCGTACTGGCACGGAGTGTTCGGCGGTTTGTATCTGCCGCATCTGCGGCATGCGGTGTGGAAAGAGCTTTTATTGGGCGAATACGAAGTGGACAACGTGTCGCATCGCGGCCGCAAATGGATTGACATCGAGCATAGCGATTTCGATTTGGACGGTCATGCGGAATTGCTGATCGAGAACGCTTATCTGAACGCGTATCTGTCTCCGCACCGGGGCGGAATGCTGTTCGAGTGGGATTACCGTCCGCGCGGATACAATCTGCTCAACACGCTGACGCGGCGGAAAGAGGCGTATCACTCGAAGCTGGCGTTGGCGGCCACGGAAGGAGCGGCGGACAAAGAAACGGCCTCCATTCACGATTTGATTCTGACAAAGGAACCGAATCTGGATAAGGCTCTGCATTACGACCGCTGGCCGCGCGCGGCACTACTCGATCACTTCCACGGCTGGAACTCCACGATTGACCAGTTCCGCGACGGCACGATGGCGGATTACGGCACATATCTGCGCGAGCCTTACGATTTGGCGGAGATGTTTACCGATGCGGTTTCGCTGAAGCGGCGCGGCACGGTGGGCGGAACGGCGCTGGAATTGACGAAGACGATTCGCACGATTCCGGGAAAGGCCGTTCTGGAAATCCGCTATCATTTGCATAACGTGGCTCCTCACGAACTGCACAGTCCGTTCGGAGTGGAGTGGAATTTAGCGATGCAGGCTCCCGACTCATCGCAGCACACATTCAGCCTTCCGGGAAATGGAGTGAGCAACCGGCCGTTGGGCGAGATGGAAGAACACGCGAACGTGCAGGACATTCTGCTGGCGGACAAACATGAGGGAGTGAGCGCACATTTTCAATTCAACGGACCGATCCGGTTGTGGCGCGTCCCCATCGAAAGCGTCTCGCTTTCCGAAGGCGGCTTCGAGCGCATTTTCCAATCCGTCGCTTTACTGTTCCAATGGGAGCTGCATTTGGCTCCGGGCGCGGAATGGGAGCGCACGTTTACGGTGACGCTGGAAGACGCGTGAAGACGGGATGAGGGCGGAGGGATAAACAAGACTTGAGACCGGAGACTTGAGACTGGAAATGAAAAAAGCCTGCTTTCGTCCAACAGTATGCGGGGGGAGCGCAAGATTCCGGGAGGGTCAGCGACCCTCCACGGCGGAAAGAATGGAATGAGTGTGGATTTACAACTGGCCGTACTATCGGATATTCACGGCAACCGTTGGGCATTAGAGGCGGTGTTGTTAGATATTCGGCGGCGCGGCCTTAAGCAAACAGTTAATTTGGGAGATTGTCTCTTCGGTCCGCTGGACCCTGTGGGTACGGCGGATCTGCTTATGGAGATGGATATTCCGACAGTTTGCGGAAACGAAGACCGCATTATTTTCGAATCGGATGCGGCGGTATCATCTACTTTGGACTTGGTGCGGGGGAAACTTAATTCGCGGCAGCTTCAATGGCTGCGGAGTCTGCCCAAGGCGATAGCGGTCTTTGATGATTTTTTCCTCTGTCACGGCACGCCGCAATCGGATTTAGAGTATCTGCTGCTTCGCGCAACCGAGCAAGGCCTGCGAGCGCGCACGGAAGCCGAACTGGAAAATCTGCTGGCGGCCACGGAACAACTGTGCGTTTTATGCGGTCACGATCATACTGCGGGAATGCGAAGGTTATTGAACGGCAAGATCCTTGTGAATCCGGGAAGCGTGGGACTGCAGGCTTATACAGACGACGCACCGCATCCGCACGTTGTACAAGCCGGAGATCCGAAAGCCCGCTACTGCATTCTGACTCAACGAACGGCGGAGCGGCGCGTTGAATTTATCAGCCTATCCTATGACCATCAGTCAGCGGCCGCAGCGGCACGTGCAAACGGGCGGCCGGATTGGGCCAAGCGGCTGGAAACCGGACGCGTTGGAGTCGGCGAAAAAGATGAAAATTAAATCATAAATGAGAAATTAATAAACACTCTGTCCATGGATTCGTGTTATGCATATCTATCTGCTGTTTGCACATCCCAGTAAACAATCCTTCACATGGGAAGCGCTCTGCGAATTCAAGCAGGGTCTTCTCGACGCCGGACATACGGTAGAGATCGGCGATCTCTACGAGATGAGATTTCGAGCGGAAATGGACGAAACGCAATACTTGCGGGAGACACATCTTGACGCACATGCTCCGCTGCCGAATGACGTGCGAAGAGAACAGGAGAAAATCGAGAGAGCTGCAGGTTTGGCTTTTGTTTACCCGGTGTGGTGGAGCGATTGCCCGGCGATTCTGAAAGGCTGGTTCGACCGGGTGTGGAGCTACGGTTATGCCTATGTATACACCGATGCCGGACACTCTTTCTCGACGATTCGAATCGAGAAGGCTTTGGTTTTATGTCCGGCGGGGCATACGGTGGAACATCTGGAAGAAACCGGAATCGCGGAGAGCATGCGACGCATCATGCTGCAAGACCGCCTGCTCGGTGTAGGCGTAAAAAACGCGCGTCTGGAAATTTTAGGCGGGATGGTGGAAAAGGACGAAGCGATTCGGCGGCGGAATTTGGCAAAGGCGTATAAATTGGGAAGAGAGTTCTAAGCAAACGCTGAAAGAAGAACCCCCTTTTTGATTTCCCCCATCCGTTGTTAACGAGATCTCGTCAAGAGGCGATGGAGTGGGAAATATAGCATGATGATACGGTCAGCACTACATAAACTATTCCTTTTCGCAATCATTCTGCTTGCGGCTGTTTTAACATGGGCGCAGGAGCAGGCGACGCCGGCGGCTCCCGCCATCCAACCGTCCGATACCTTGACTACGGATTCCCTGCGCACGGATTCGCTGGCCGCGGATACAGTCAAGAAAAAAGGCGGAGACGCGGACACGCTGGTGACTTATTCCGCCTCCGAAATTGACTTTGACGTGGTGCGGCGCGTGAGCGTATTAACGGGCGCGGCAGTGATTACCTACAAAGACATGCGACTGGATGCGGAGCGGATTGAAGTAGACTGGGACAGGCAAGTGCTGACGGCCACCGGCATGACGGACACGATGTACAAAGACAGCCTGATGACGGAGATGGACACGATTTTAGTCAAGGGCCGACCGCATTTTTTGCAGGGGAAGGATGAGTTTTACGGCGATGAAATCGCGTACAATCTGAAAACCAAAGTCGGCAGGGTGCGCGGGGGAACCACGCAATACGAGGACGGCTATTATTACGGCGAGCAGTTCAAGCGCGTAGACGAGGACGTAATTACAGTGAAGGGGGGCAACTTCACGACCTGCGACGAAGATACACCGCACTATCACTTCGCGGCGAAGGAACTGAAAGTGATCGTGGGCAAGCGGGTGATTGCCCGGCCCGTGATTCTGTGTTTTGAGGACGTACCCGTTTTAGCGGCTCCCTATGGAGTTTTTCCGCA
>RPQS01000180.1 GCA_003818605.1 Candidatus Zhuqueibacterota bacterium
AAGGGCCGGATCTTTCCGTCCTTATCCTTGCCGCGAATCACCAAGCGTCCGTTATACAAATAAGCCTTGATCGCATCCTGCGCGCGTTCGCCCAGCGGCACCCAGCGTTCCTTGCCTCCCTTGCCCAGCACGCGCACTAATTCAGATTCCAATTGCACATCCCGCCGCCGCAGTCCCACCAACTCGGAAACGCGCAGCCCGCAGGAATACGCCGTTTCCAGCATCGCCCGGTCGCGGAGCTGCCACGGTTCATCACCCACCGCTGATCCGATCAGCATTTCCACTTCTTCGACAGACAGCACGCCCGGCAAATGCCTGGGCAGTTTTGGTCCGTCAATATCTTCCGCCGGGTTTATCGTTGAAATATTTTCCAGAACCCGCCACTGAAAAAATCCGCGCAGACTGGAAAGATGCCGTGCCAGACTGCTCGGAGCGATCATTTGCCCCAATTCGCGCAAATACGATTCCAGCAGCCTTCGGTCTACTCCGTCGAAGTTTTTCTGTTGTCCCGCCAGCCAGACAGCGAAGGCGCGCAAGTCGCGTCCGTAGTTTTCCAGCGTTAAAGGCCGCAAATCCGCTTCGTAGGCCATCTGCGCCAGATACGTGCGCACTTCCTGCGCGCCCGGATACTCAGGCGCGGACAAAGGGATTGTTGCGGCGTTCTTCACCAACGGTTGTGCTCGATCCGTGACCCGGATAAACAATCGTGTCTTCCGGGAGTGTGTAGATTTTAGTGCGGATATTTTGGTATAGTTCGGCTTCGTTCATGCCGGGCAAATCCGTGCGGCCAACACCGCCTTCAAATAATGTGTCTCCCGTAATTACAAATCCCGGATAATAAAACACCAGCGATCCCGGCGTGTGACCGGGCACGTGAAATACTTGCAGATTATCCTCGCCGATTTGCAGCGTATCGCCTTCCTTCAGCGTCCTGTCCGCATCCGGTGATGTAATCGGTTCGCCGGTTAAAAGCGAAAGATTTTTTATTGGATTCGTGAGCATCGGACGATCTAACTCGTGAATCAGAAGCGGAACTTTAAACTGCGCTTTGATAACATCGTTAAGCGCAATGTGGTCGAGGTGGCCGTGCGTGTTGACCAGATAGCGAAGCGTGAGTCCGCGCCGCTCGATCTCCTCGATAATGTCTTCCGATTCGAACGTCGGATCGAACAGCACCGCCTGCTTCGTCCGCTCACACCACACCAAAATCGTATTGACTTGATACGGTCCATAAGGCTGCGCTAAAATATTCAGCATGCCGCCTCGCGCAACCGCTTGATGTTGTCTCCGATGCTGCCGTCAAACACGGAAGTTCCCGCAATTAAGAGATCCGCTCCCGATTCTACAACTAACGGCGTGGTCAGCGGATCAATCCCTCCGTCCACGGCAATGGAAAACTCCGCCACACCTTCCTTGCGCCAGGAATCGGCCTGTAATATTTTCGGCAGCATGCTCTGAAGAAAAGTCTGTCCGCCGAAGCCCGGATTCACCGTCATGATGAGCAAGATGTCAAAACTGCCCAATACCGGTTCCAGCATCTCCACCGGTGTGGAAGGATTGACAGACACTCCCGCTTGAATTCCCAGGCTGCGAATATAGCTCAAAGTGCGATGCAGATGCGGGCAGGTTTCCTGATGCACGGTGATCGCGTTCGCTCCCGCTTTGAAATATGCATCCAGCGAGCGTTCCGGAGCTTCAATCATCAAATGCACGTCTAAAGGCAGCTTCGTTGTTTTGTGAAGCTGCGCTATTAGCGGCGGTCCAAAAGTCAGATTCGGTACGAAGTGACCGTCCATCACGTCGCAATGAATCATATCCGCCCCGGCTTTCTCGCACTCTTTGACTTGTTCGCCGAGTCGCATGAAATCCGCGGCCAAAATCGAAGGCGCGATGCGTATGGATCGGTTCATATTATCTCCAAATTATTTCCGCCGAAGTGAACACTAGCCAACACCCTCCTGGGTGTTGGTCGCCTGACCGCCGCCATGCATTCACCGCAAGCCGCGCCGTGGAGGGTCATCAGACCCTCCCTGTATCTTCTCGCCGAGGAGGGTCGCCGACCCTCCCGGAATCTTTCTTCTTTCCCCCTGCTTGAACGGGGAGATGAAGAGCCTATTTTTAAATAATGATTAAGTAAGGCAACGGGTTTCAACCCGTTGTCAGGATTCAAGAAACAAGGGGCTAAAGCCTCCTTGCCTGATAGAATAATTGGGCAATGCTCTATTTCGGGTTAGGCTCGTCTCTTTCCGCCGAGGCAAATCCCCTGATCTGCCCGGAATCTAAATCCGAAATCACCATAGTGGCATTCCAGAGCCGCCGCGGTAGGCGTCCTGAATGTTATACAGTCAGACTAACTGGTTTTAGTTCTGCAGGTTCGGTATGTGATCCATTTTGGAATACTACTAAATCAGAGAGTCGCTTACCATCTATAATCTGTTGCTCAACAGCCTTGATACATTCATAGTTGATTCGATACACCTCTGGAGTCGCGGCATCGAGAGTTGCTGCAGCACCCTTCAAACATTTCTCAAGCTCGTCTCTTAAAGCATCCTTATCCGAACCTAATTTACCGGGTCGACTAAGCTGGTCATCAATGCGATATTGCTGTAACGTATCAAATGCCGCTTGCACATGGTCGAACTTGTTGTTCAAGTTATGGTGTTCATGTACCGCCTTAATTACTTTCCGCACATCCTCAGGATCAGGTAACACTTTTGGAGCGAGTCTAACAATCTCGTCATAGGAAATACATGGTAATCGGAACGAAGGAAGACTCTTCTTAGGCATTGGTTCATCCCAGTATTTCTTTATCCTCATGGAACATATTAAACAGAGCTCATGCAGACCTACAAGCCCGAGAATACGCTCCTGTCTTTTTTCAAATATCTGGTCCCGAATCCGGTCGTGGCGATCTTTGAAGGAGATGAACAACGCAGCAAGGACAGCCGAAAATGTTGCGACAGCACCAATGGCATCCCAGTTTATCTCATAAAGGATACAATACATGAATGTATTCCAAAATATTGATTAATTTTTCTGCTGAGTAGAATTCCTGCCTCTACGGCAACTCGTCCGCTTTCAGCTTTCAGCTTTTTCTTCCGTTCATCATTCAGCATTCATCGTTCATCATTTCTGCCTCATCCTTCAGTCCGCTTCCTTCTCCTCCGTCTTCGGCATCGGCACAGCTACCACTACGTCTATCGCCGCGCCGCTTTCCACTTCATCTCCCGATTTCGGCGACTGTGCGATCACCGTATTCGACGGATACAAATCCGTTTCCTTGCGCACGATCTTTCCGAGCTTCAAACCCGCTTCGCGCAGAATCGTTCGCGCATCGTTCAGTGGTTTTTCCATCAGATACGGCACATAAAAATGCGCGGGCTGCGGCCCCATCGAAATCGTCAGCTTGACCGCACTCCCGGGCTTTAATGTTTCTCCCGCGCGCGGTTCCTGAGCCACCACGGTTCCTTTCGGCGCGCGTTCCGAAAAACGATAGCGCACATCGCTGTCGCCGGAGGATAATCCTGCGTTGCGGCATTGCAATTGCGCATCTCGCAAATCCAGACCCACCACGTCGGGTGTCACGTTTGGCTTAGCGCCCATCGCCGGAATCACGCGAATCGTTCGTCCCGATTTCGCCAAGGATTCCGCAAACGGATGCTGCTCGATAATGGTCCCCTCCGGCACGTGGCTGCCCAGTTTCGGAGTCTCTTCCACAATGCGGAAGCCAGCCGAGTCCGCGCGGGCTTTCGCCTCGGCCACGGTCAATCCCATCAGAGAAGGAATTGGATGTTCGCTGCCCTGCCGCGTGTATAACGGCATAATGATCCTGTCGAACAGGAAAAAAATGAAAACCAGCGCCAGCAGCACACCGATCACAGTGTTCCGGCGCCGGTTACTCGGATGAAAAAATCTTTTCAGAGAGGTCATAGTCAGGCGGGAGCGCGCCGCAGACGGGCCGCATAGGCTCCGTCCGTGTCGTGCATGTGCGTAAATGTTTCCAAATCACCGTGCGGATTCACCACTCCGTCGGGCAGAAATCCGCGCGCGTCTTCCTTGTGAAATTCGGGATAAGTTTTCAAAAAAATCGTCACGATGTCCTGATTCTCGCTCTGTAAAATGCTGCACGTGGAATACACTAAAACGCCGCCCGGCTTCACCAACTCCGCCGCGTGCGAGATGATCTCCTGCTGCAGTTTGTGCTGCAGAGGCAGGTGATGGCTCTTGCGCCGCCAGCGCACGTCCGGATGTTTTCGCAGCAGTCCCATTCCCGAACACGGCACGTCCGTCAGCACCCAGTCGAACGGCTCCGCCGAGAATTCCCGCGCATCGGCGACGTGCACTTCCACGTTTTCCGCTCCAACCCGTGCCAGATTCTCCCGCAGAATTTTTACCCGCTCTTCCGAGGCTTCCACGGCCACAATTTCGCCTTCGCCCTTCATCCGCT
>RPQS01000181.1 GCA_003818605.1 Candidatus Zhuqueibacterota bacterium
CATCGGAATCAATTTGCTAAACTGCACTGTTCCGAATGTCGTCCAGATCAGAAAAATCGCAATCAGAAAACCGAAATCGCCGATCCGGTTGACGATGAACGCTTTCTTCCCCGCCGTGGCCTTCGCATCCTCAGTATACCAGAAGCCTATCAAAAGATAAGAGCACAAACCTACGCCTTCCCAGCCGACGAACATCAGCAAGAAGTTGTTGCCCATCACGAGCAACAGCATAAAGAAGACGAACAGATTCAAATACACGAAATAGCGGCGAAAGCCCTTGTCTCCGTGCATATAGCCCACGGAGTAGATGTGAATCAGGAAGGACACTCCCGTTACCACCAGCATCATCACCAACGACAGCGGATCAATTAAAAATGCCGCGGCGGCTTCGAACTTGCCTGCGGCAATCCAAGAGAACAATTCCAATTCGTAGCGGCGCGCTTCCGGCGCCATGCCGAGCATTTCAAAAAATGCGCCGCACGTAAAAACAAAGCTGAGTCCGATCATCGCCGACCCCAATCCGCCGACGATCTTTTCACTAAAGCGTCGCGTGAGGAAGGTGTTGATCACAACACCCAGCAGCGGAAAAAAAGGTATTAGAAAAACAAGATCAAGCATGTCACCACTTCAACAACTTCACCGAGTCAATATGCATCGTGCCGCGATGCCGCCAAATGGAAATCAGGATCGCCAGTCCGACCGCCACTTCCGCCGCCGCCACACACATCGTGAAAAAGACTAAAACCTGGCCCGTGATGTCCGCCGTGAAGCGCGCCACCGCAACAAACGTCAGATTCACCGCATTGAGCATCAGCTCAACGGACATCAGAATAATAATCAGGTTCTTGCGCGTTAATACACCCATCACGCCGATGGAAAACAGAACCGCCGTCAGCAGCAGATAATGTGTCAGCTCAATTTGCATCGGTCCCTCCCGCGTCCGGTTTCCGGATCAGGGATACCGCGCCGACCACAGCCAGCAGCAGTAGTACCGATACCACCTCAAAAGCATAGAGATATTTAGAGAACAGCAATCCGCTGATCTCGTTTACCTTCCCGAATGTTTCCGGAAGCGTTGTCGCTGTCGGCAGTAAGGAAGATACAGACATGATTGAAAGAAACGTAATCATCAGAATGAGAGCCGCAATCACGATTCCCGCAATTCGCCATGCTGCCGGAATTCGCTCTTCAATGGGCTTCAAGTTCAGCAGCATGATGACAAATAAGATCAGAACAATTACAGCCCCCGCGTAGACAATGACCTGAATGGCGGCCACAAACGGCGCCGCCAGGAGCACATAAAGCCCGGCCAGACAAAGCATCGTCACGACCAGATAAAGGGCGCTGGCAATCGGAGCGGGTGCGGTAATGGTTAGGAGTGCCGCGAGAATGGAACACAGAGCAAACGCGGCGAAAAGAATGGTTTCCATGAAGGCTGTTAAGTTCAGCGGAACGTTAATTCCAATGTCCCGCGAATATACCGAAAATCAGTGGGAAAGTCAAACCGGCTCGGCAGACGATCCGGTGATAGAGTGTATACGATTCAACTCTTTAAGAAATTCATTCAGGTTTTCGTAGCGTTTAAAAACGGATGCAAAGCGGATATAGGCTACTTCGTCTACCCGGATCAGTTCTTCTAATGTCCATTGTCCGATTTGTTGCGTCGTTACCTCTCTGTCCGCCGCAATAACACGGGATTCTACTGCCGCCGTAATTTGTTCGGCCTGATCCGCCGTGACCGGTCTTTTATTGCAGGCAATCGTAATTCCCCGATAGACCTTCTTGCGATTGAAAGGTTCCCGCGTTCCGTCGCTCTTGATCACAAGAACCACCTGCTCCTCAGGAGCTTCATAGGTTGTGAACCGGCTCCCGCACACCGAACACTCGCGCCGCCGGCGAATGGCTTTTCCTTCCCGGGCAGGTCGTGAGTCAATTACTCGGTCTTCATCATTACCGCAAAACGGACATTTCATATTCTTCTTTTCCCCCGTTCACGGGGGGAGACAAGGGGGGCGTCTTCATTTCGCCGCGTCTCGCGTGCCCGGAATCTTTCCGAAACTCAAACACCACGAGGTGCGCCGAGCCGGGTTATAACTAGCCAACACCCTCCTGGGTGTTGGTCGCTACCTGGCCGGAATCTGGCTTTCCCCCCGTTCCATGGGGAGAATAAAGAGGACTCTTCATCCAAAAACGCAACCACCGAAAAGTGCTAAACTCCCCGCAATACCAGAGGTTTCGGGTAGAGCGGAAAACTTCTTACCAACTCTGCGACTTCAGACTTTATTGTTGTGAGAACCGCTTCGTTTTCCATATTTTTCAGTGTTTTATCTATCACGGAGGCAATTTTCTTCATGTCGGCCTCCCCCATCCCCCGCGTAGTCACGGCGGGAGTACCGATGCGAATACCCGAAGTCGTCATCGGTTTCTGCGGATCAAACGGCACCATGTTTTTGTTGACAGTGATCCCTGCCTTTTCCAGAGCTTTTTCGGCCGCTTTCCCCGTCCAGCCTTTGCTTGAAAGGTCCATCAGAATTAAATGAGTATCCGTGCCGCCCGAAACCAGAGTGTAACCAAGCGAAAGCAGCGATTCCGCCAGGACTTTCGCGTTCTTGACTACTTGCTGTGCATAAGTCTTGAACTCCGGCTGCAACGCTTCGCCGAAAGCCACGGCCTTCGCGGCAATCACGTGCATTAAAGGCCCGCCCTGCACGCCGGGGAACACCCACGAATCAAGGGCTTCCGTAATCGTCTTCGGTTTTAGCATTCCCGGCAACAGTAGTTCGCCGCCCGGTTCGTTTGATATGAGCAACCCCCCCCGCGGTCCGCGTAAAGTTTTGTGTGTCGTTGTGGAAACCACATGACAAAAAGGAACTACGTCCGGATGAACCTTGCCCGCCACTAAGCCTGCAAAATGCGCCATGTCGCACACCAGATAAGCCCCAAGTTCATCCGCCAGTTCGCGGAACTTCGCCAATTCCCAAACCCGCGGGTAAGCCGAAGATCCCGTCATAATCAGCTTCGGTTTTGCTTCGCGCGCGGTTTTGGCAAGCAGGTCAAAGTCAATGCGGCCTGTTTCCTTCGCCACTCCGTAGCTGACCACATGATAGGTACGGCCCGAAAAATTCACGGGAGATCCGTGCGTCAGGTGGCCGCCGTGCGCCAGATCCATCCCCATGAAAGTGTCGCCCGGCTTTAGCAGTGTGTAATACAGCGACATGTTGGCCTGCGCGCCGGAATGCGGCTGAACGTTCGCCCAGCGGCAGCCGAATAAGCGGCAAGCCCGGTCAATCGCAAATCTCTCCGCTTCGTCCACGCATTCGCATCCGCCGTAGTAACGATGTCCGGGCAGTCCTTCGGCGTACTTGTTCGTCATCACATTGCCCATCGCTTCGAGTACCGCCGTGGATACGAAGTTTTCGGAGGCGATGAGTTCCAAACCGTTGTTCTGCCGGATACGTTCGCGATCTATCGTTGCGTAAATCTCCGGATCGGATTGCTGCAATTGCTTGTCGGATACCATGGTTCTTTCGTTCGCCGGTTGAATTGTCCGTTTATCTCGGAACGCGCGGACGCGTCCGTTGAAACCACATCTCGCCGATCTCCGCCTGAAGCGAAAACCGGAAATACGTTTCTTTCGCGCCTAATTTATCTTTATCGAATCCTCTCATGCCCAAGTCCAATGCGGTGTGCAAACGGCTGAGTCCACTGCCTATCGGTACGGAAAAACCGGCGGTCAGGCCAAGATCCTCTACCGTTTCACCGTTTTGTTCCGGCCAGTAGTGTTTACGATAGTAGCATCCGCCGCGCAAGCCCCAGTTCTCAAACCCGGTCTGTCCCGGAGTATTCCCCGCCATCCGCTCAATTCCCAGAGATAAGAACAGCGGATTCACCGGATCGCCGGCTCCGGCCTTTTCAGCTATAAGACCCATGCTTTCCCGCGACCATTGTCCGAGATTGAAATCGGCTACGGCTACCGTTTGATCCGCAAATCGCCAGCTCACTCCCAACTTGAGATCCGCCGGAGAATACGCGTGACGATTGCGCTCTTCTACCGGTTCTCTCCCGTTCCGGTAGTACTCGTAACGCCAAAGTCCGCGGCTCCGCGGCCGCATCGCCGCGCCAATGCCCCAGCGCGCATTCAATCGGCCATGTACTCCGATCACGGGTGACCATTGCCGGAACGTCTCGACTTCCTTGTATTCGGTATCGAAATAGTAGGAATAGCGAACCGCTTCCGTCATATCCAGAGTCCGCGTCCGTTCATTATGCAGCACCGTATAAATCACACTCAATCCCAACGACCAATCTTCGTTGACACGGACTGCATTATCAATCCGCCAATCCACTGTGCTGCCCTGCCAGACGTCTCGCTCTTCATAATCCACTGTAACGGTTGTATCGTCATCCG
>RPQS01000182.1 GCA_003818605.1 Candidatus Zhuqueibacterota bacterium
GCGGACTTTGCATCCGACTTTTCATGCGTTCCATATCCAGCCCGGCATGGGGACTTTGCGACCGTCCCGGCATTTCACCCTGCGGTTTATTCTGCTTGCATCCCATAGACAACAGCACGGCAAGCACAAGTGTGAACACAAGATATTTCATGGAATTGACCGGGCTATTTAGCGTGATTCCCGAATCCTTCGTGAGCAAGGTAAGAGCTTTGAAGGAGAAAGGCAAGGGCTCTCGGACAACTTAACTCTACCCTATTTGATCAGCAGCATCTTATGGGTTAACCGCTGGTTTCCATATTCCAGAGTGTAAAAATACACTCCACTGGCAAAGTTGCTGCCGTCGAAAGTTGCTTCGTAGTTGCCGCGAGTTAAACGCGAATCCACTAAGACGGCCACGGTTTCGCCACGGATGTTATAGACGGTCAAACGCGTTTGCCCTGCGACAGGCAGATCAAAACGAATTGTCGTACTCGGATTGAACGGATTCGGGTAGTTCTGAGCAAGAACTGCTGTTCGCGGCAATCCCGCATCGCCGTGCGGCTCCACCGCCGAAACCGGTTCCCGATAAAGAATGGCTTGCACGGCAAGGCAATAGTTGGGTTCCGTGTGTCCGGTGTAGTTGTAATCGCAGTCTGAGCAAGTAACTCCGTCCCGGCAATTCGGATTGTTGGGACGGCAGTGATTCGTATACGGTTCGATTTCATAAGCGAAATCCACCGGATCACCGGGAGCGAAATTCGAATACGTATTATCCCAGGGATCCACCTTGTCTCCCGGACACCATCCCGCGCGGTCGTACGGCCATGTTCCCAATTGCGGAGAACAAGGATTTTGCGCGCAGCCCTCTCGCCACAAGCTGTGCCGGAAGAAATCCGCGCCCACCCATATCTGATGCCATTTGTTCGAGAACTCCGCCGCGTTGTTTGTGTTGCCTTGTCCGTGTCCGGTACAGACAGCGCGGATCAAAATGGATTCCGTATAGGAATCCGTCGGCACAGTCGCCATCGGCAAATGACTTTCCGGCGGATTGTCCGGATCACCGTAAATCAAATAGCCGATGTCCCACAAATTAACCACGCGATACGGAAAGAGTTCGGGAACACCCTCGATAAATTCAAACGCAGCCGTGATAAGCCATCCACGAGCGTCGTTGATCCATGTGGTAATGGCAAGGCTTAAAGTGACACTGTCGTGAAGAAGCGTTTGATAGGCCGTGATATCGTAGTTCCATGAGCACGTGCCCGGTCCGCCCGAGCCGGTGATATCGTAGGGAGTGATGAAGCGGGCAATCTCGAACCGGTCATACGTGGTATCACTTGTCGGAACGCGCACGGACAGATGTCCCAAACGGTCCCACGGATCGCAGTCTCCCGGTGAACCGGGACAACCGAGCGTGATCCGCAGAGTGACTTGCGAAAAAGTGACACTTTGGTCGTAGAATTCGAATCGCGCCACGTGCGGATCGGCCCAGTTGAAAAACTCCCGGTTGAACGTGACTATGGTTGTGGTGTCGCCGGGATCGGCAACGACGGACGTCGCGCAATATAATATCAACGCCGCGAAAAAAACTGATCGCATCTGGCTCATAAACGACCTCGATGAATGTAGAGTTGCTGCAGACTGTATTGTAACAGATACCGAATTCTAATGCAAAGGAATCTTGGGGATTGTGAGCGATTTCTCTTGACAAATTATGGGCATATGCTTATATTATGTCTGTCAAAATAGACTAAGACCTCGATGTCCAGACCACATTGTTGTAGAAAAATAAACCACTTACCGGAAACCGACTATTTTAAGCCTCGCGCAATTCCACTTGCCAAGTTGGAGGAAGTGGTGGTTGCCTTGGATGAGCTTGAGGCTATCCGTTTGGCCGATTTGGAAGGTCTATACCATGAAGCTGCCGCAGAAAAGATGGGACTGTCCCGGCAGACGTTCGGCCGCATTATCGAAGCGGCGCGTCGTAAAATCGCGGATTGCCTCGTGAACGGCAAAGCTTTAAAAATAGAAGGAGGAAACGTCGCCATGCCAAGTCAAAGAATGTTCAAGTGTGATGCCTGTGGGCACGAATGGCCGGAACCGTTCGGAACGGGCAGACCGCAAAAATGTCCGTCTTGCGCCAGTGACAAAATCCATCGCGCAGACGCCGACGAGGACGGCACCGGGAGAATGCGGAGACAAAGAGCTCGCTGTTGCCGCCGGGCACGCGATTAACCATCTTTCCTATGAGCAACGACAACAAGGACTTTGTTTTCTACCCGATCGGATATATCAGAAGTTCGTATCGGGAGCAAACGGGAACACCCATACAAGCGAATCTCGGAGAGCCTGAAACGGCTGAGGTGCGCGTGCTGGAGCAGTATCGTGACGGCCTCAGCGATCTCGAAGGCTTCTCGCATGTCTGGCTGATCACATGGCTGGATCGCGGGAAACCGTTTGAGTTGTTGACCATTCCTTATCGCGACACCATCAAGCGCGGTTTGTTTGCCACGCGCGCGCCCAGCAGACCGAATCCCATCGGCATCTCGTGCACGCGACTGATCCGCGTCGAAAAAACGACGGGTGTGCTGCATCTTGCCGGGATAGATTTGCTCGATTTCACACCGGTGCTGGATATTAAGCCGTACATTCCGGCGGTGGATGCATTTCCCGAGGCCTCTTCCGGCTGGTTTATGTCGGGAACGAATCGCACACGTGCCGATGAGCGCTTTCAACCGGACGAATAGAAATTTTAAGGACGAACCAGGAGATATGGAACATGATACGTATCGCCATTCCGACGGACGATGAGCAGAACGTTGCTCCGCACACCGGCCGCTGCCGCGGTTTTGCCGTTTATGATTTGGAAGAGGGAAAAGCCGTTAAAGTAGAGTTCCGCCCGAACCTTTTCACCGCGCACCACCTCGCACATGAGTCCGGCGGGCAACACCAGCACGGTCACGGACATTCGCACGCAGGAATTCTGAATGGTTTAAGCGATTGTCAAGCCATGATTGCCGTCGGCATGGGCCGCCGTTTGATTGATGACCTGCGCGCCGTGGGCATGCGCGTTTTCTATGCGGATGAACCCGGCCTTCAATCCGTTGCGCAAAAGGCCGCTGCCGGAGAGTTGAAAGAAATTCCGCTGGATGCCGCCTGCCGCGGACATCAGCACGGCCAGTAAAACTCTCGATCCACTTGTTGACAATAAAAAAATCCCCGCGATAAACGGGGATTTTAACTCCTTGCGCGAGAAATTTACAGCATCGCCATGATCTCGTCGGTGACGCGCGTAAGAGGAGCCACCCTTTCCACAGCTCCCACGTTGTACGCTTCCTTGGGCATGCCGTAGACTACGCAGCTCGCTTCATCCTGCCCGACCGTGCGCGCACCCGCCTGCCGCATTTCGAGCAAGCCCGCCGCACCGTCCGCTCCCATTCCAGTCAGGATCACACCCACCGCATTTTTTCCCGCGTTGCGCGCGACCGAACGAAAGAGCACATCCACCGCCGGTCTCTGATGATGAACGCGCGGGCCGTCTTTAATCAACACGGAATAGATTGCGCCCGATCGCTGCAGCATCATGTGCTTGTTGCCCGGGGCGATGATCGCCAGTCCGGGACGCAGCGTATCGCCGGTTTGCCCTTCCTTGACCTCAATCGCGCAGATTCCGTTCAACCGTTCAGCAAAGGCCCGCGTAAACTGCTCCGGCATGTGCTGTACAATAACCGTAGCCGGAGCATTCGACGGGAAGCGCAATAACACTTCTTTCAAGGCTTCCGTGCCTCCGGTGGAGGCGCCGATGGCCACAATTTTCAACGTGGTTCTGGTCAACGCCGGGCGCGGTGGTGGAATATCCGTGCCTTGTGATTTTTCCACATTCTTCGGCTGCGTGCGCGCGGCCACTTTAATCTTTTCGATCAAGTCCCGCGACATCTCGCCCACCGTGTAGGCTTCCCCCGGTTTGCACATCACTTCCACCGCGCCGATTTCGAGAGCCTCCATCGCCATTTCGCCGCCGCGCGGAGTCAGCGAACTGACCACAATCACCGGCATCGGATGATATTTCATCAGCTTGCGCAAAAAGGATAATCCGTCCATGCGCGGCATTTCCACGTCCAGCGTGATCACGTCCGGCTGAAGCTGCACAATCTTGTCGCGGGCGACGTAGGGATCGGGAGCCGTGCCGATAACCGAAATTTCCGGATCGCGGCTCAGTTCCTCGGAAAAGACTTTACGCACGACGGCGGAATCGTCCACGACAAGAACTTTGATCATGAGGCTGCTCCCGTCGCCATTTTTTCCGTCGCGGCATGATCGCAATCCGCGTCTACCGTCACTTCCAGTTCCGCACGCGTGCCTTCCAGATAAAAC
>RPQS01000183.1 GCA_003818605.1 Candidatus Zhuqueibacterota bacterium
CGGAGGGAAAACAGAGGGCGAGTTCAAGATAACGGATTTCAGTTTGGCGGCGCTGCGCGATACACCGAAGCTCACACATCACGAAGCCATTGTCGGCACACCGGCTTATATGTCTCCCGAACAGGCGGCAGGTGGAAATCCCGACGAGAGGTCCGATCTGTTTTCGCTGGGTGTAGTGCTGTACGAAGCGGCGACCGGGGAAAATCCGTTTCTTGATAAATCCGTTTTGGACACGCTGCGGAACGTGCGCGAACATGAACCGAAGTTCGACCATACGGCGCTCGGCGAATTGCCCAAAGATTCGCTCGACCTGTTACAAAAATTATTGGCCAAAGAATCACGCGAGCGGCCCGAATCGGCCAGCTTGGCTTTGGCTTTTCTCGGCGAACACGTGACGGTGCCTGTGGAAAAGCGCCGCATGACATCCCGCGATTGGAAATATCTGGGCGTGGGTCTGGCCGTACTCATCATCTGGCTGCTGATGATGATTTTCTGGCCGTTGGGCAAAGAAAAAGAATCGGCGTCACAGAAAAATATCGCCGCCACGCAGGATACGATTCGACCAAACGAAGAACCGGCGGCGGGTGTTCCGGATCAAAGCAAGCAGCTCCAGATTATTTCGCCAACGGAAAGCGAACCAAAGCTTCCGTCCATAAAACCGAAGAGTCTGCCGGAAGAAAAAGAATACACATTGAAATCCGCACCGACTCCGGCGGATACGACACTTGCGTCCGCGGCAATCACTGCGGATTCGACGAATCTTTTACTCATCACCGAGCCGTGGGCGCATATATTTATTGACGACGCGCAGCAGGGCACCACACCACTCTCCGAACCGCTGCGCTTGCCCGCGGGCAGACACGAACTCTTGCTGCGGAATCCGGCTTATCCTTTAGTTCGCATCCCGCTGAATCTTACGCAGGCGGAAGAGCAGCGGAACATTCGCTTGGCCGATTATTCCACATTGGTTCGCGTGCAGGTGGAACCGTGGGGGGAACTCTATTTGGACGGCGAGCACATCGGCACGACGCCGCTGCCACGGCCATTGTTTGTTTCTCCCGGCAAACACACGCTGCGCGCATCGCATCCGCAATTTTCCGGCTTGCAGCGGGACTTTTCCGCCGCCGCCGGAGAAACGCTCTCTATCACTATGAATTTTACCACCGGCCACGCCACTCTTAAACCGCCGGAGAAAAACCGGCCATGAAATCAACTGTCGTTGTTTTTATTATCGCCTTCCTTTATCATGGAGCCGCTTTCGCGCAGCCGTCCACTCCCGATTTGCTCGCGGTGGATTCCGCTTTCGTGAACAATGAATATGAGCGAGTGGAACTGCTTACGCTCAGAATTTTACAGTCGGGAGTGAAACTAACCGAGGACGAGTCCGCGCGGCTGAATCTGACGGCGGGATACGCGCTGATTATGCTGGGCAGAGAAAGCGATGCACGCTCGTATTTTTCACGCGCGCTTGATGCGGTTCCCAACTTGACGCTCGATCCGGTGCAGGTGAGTCCGAAATTCCGCGTGGTCTTTGACGACGTGAAAGCCGCGCGGCCTAAACCGGGAACGGAACCGAAACCCGATACCACGGCCGTTCTACAAGGTTTAACGAAGCAGGATCGGCAAGCGTGGCTCTCGAATTTGATTTTACCGGGCAGCGGCCAATGGAAGATGGGCAAGCGCACACGCGGCGCGATTATCTTCGGAGCGCAGATCGGCACGCTGGGCTGGATGATCAAGGAGATCATCGAGATGCAGGATTCGCGCGCGGAGTATATGGCGGAAACCGATCCGGTGAAAATGCGCGACAAGTACAACGACTACAACCGCAACTACCAGAATGCCTGGATCGCGGGAATTTCAGCGGGAGTGATTTACATTGCCGCACAGGCGGATTTAGTGCGGTTGGAAACAAAAAGCGGACAGGAATTCGGCTGGAGAGTCGCACCGTTGCAGAGTGGAGCGAGTGTTGGTTTGTGTGTGAAGTGGTAGAAGAAAAGATGAAGACTTGAGATTCGCCCCCCTATCCTCCCGTAAACGGAGGGGAATAAAAACGCCCGCGCAAAGATGCGCGGGCGGTCTCGTTAAATACGGTCAGATGTTTTTTTCAGAACGCATGCCCCATGCCCTTGTGGCAATCGAAGCAGCGATGATTTTTCTCGCCGCCGTGAACAATCGAAGACACAGTCATGGAATGACAGCGCACGCAGTTGTCTTCCACGATCTGCCGTCCGGAATGTTTAATGCGAATCACCTGCGGATCGCCGAACGTGAACACGTACGAATGCCGCATGCCGTGCTCCGCTTTCGTGGCATACTTGCCCACCACATGGTGCGGCACGTGGCAATCGTTGCAGGTGGCAAAGCGATGCGGAGAGACCTGCCACGCGTTGTAGTTGTCGCGCATCACATGGCAGTTCACGCAGGCCGCGGGATCGTTCAACATGTACGAATAGCCCTTGGCGTAGACGAACGTGTAGCCGCTCACGCCGACGAGAATGCCAAAAGCCGCAACAAGTAACACGGCGATGGTCTTGGTCGCTTTCATCATCCGGCCTTCTTCACCGGGGCGGCTGCCGCGGCTTCGAGCTTTCCGCCATGCTGAATGACAATTTTATACGCGACCAATTCCGCCTGCCGCGCATAGTCAATCGCATCGCCCAACATGCGCACGGCTTCCTGCGGGCTGTGGAAGCCCATGCTGTTTTCGGAACTGATGAAATCCCAACGGATCTGTGCCTTGCGGTGCAGTGCGCGGGCGGGCTTCAGTTCATCGTCGGTCGCTCCCGCCGCCATCGCCGCTTTGATGCCGTCTATCGCGGCTACAATCGCATTTTCCGCGCGCGTGAGCTGCGAATAAGTGCGATCCTGAATTTCGATTACGCGGTCGCGGAGTTCCTGCTCGCTTTCGCGGTGGCAAGTCAAACAGGCATTGCTGATGTTGACGAGCGGCGTGCGCACCCAGTGATCGGTCACTTTGAGCGCACCCTCCCGCTGATACGGCATGTGGCAGTCGGCGCAGGCCACACCCGCGCGGGCGTGAACTCCGCTCGAATACAATTCGAATTCGGGATGCTGAACTTTAATCATCGGCGCTTTGGTTTCGCCGTGCTCCCAATCGGCAAAGTTCAGCGAATCGTAGTAGGCTTCCACGCTGTCAATGAGCGTACCCTTCGCCCAGGGGAAAGTCAAGTACAAATCTTTTTTCTGCCAGTAGTATTCGACGTGGCATTGCGCGCAAACGTATGTGCGCATTTGCTGCCGCGAGGCTTTGGACACATCAATGCCGCGCGCGGCCATCGCTTCTAAAAATGCGGGACGGCGGATCTTCAGATCCATCGTTTCCGCATCATGGCAATCGGCGCAGCCGATGGTGTGCGTAAAGCCGCAGGAATCCACCATAGTCTTCACGGGAGTATTATAGAACCGGTTCGCGCCGTACTTTTCGATAAACTGCGGAACCTGCGGACTTTTGCAAGTCATGCAAGGGCCGGGTTTTTTATCGCCCAGTCGTTTAACCTTCAGCATATCCGCTAAGGCATGCATGTGGCCGCGCTCTTCATTGTACTCGACCGAGAACGGATAGCCCGCGTACAGCCGCGTGAGATCCGGATATTTATCCAGCCGCGAAAACGCTTCGGAACCGCCGTAGCGTCCCCACTTGCTGTACTGAGCCAGTTCGCTGGTCTTCATGGTCTTGATGTAGCCGTCGTATTCGCGGGGGAAGTTCGCTTTCCAAAGATCCGAATTCGGTTCTCCGGGAGCGATTTCCGTAAGGCGGTTGAAGGTCAGTTTGGCTTCCTGCTTGTGCTCGAAGATGCTGACCAGCAATCCGACTACGGCTATAGTCAGAATAATCGCACCGAAAAATATCAACCAGTTGCGCGCGGATGTGCTCATAGTAACCTCCGAAAGGGCGAAGGCGATTGTGGACAAATCTATCCAGTAATGTGAAGTAATATACATTGGTTTTCGACAAAAATCAAGAGGAAATGATTAATGTCCTTTTCGAAGGAGATTTTTCCGCCGAACATCAGATTCCGGGCACGCGAGACGCATGCCTCGGCGGAAATACGCCCCCCTTTCGGGCCTATCCTGAAATAACGAAAGTGCGTGTCTTTGTTCGCCGAGCCGGGCTAAAAACTAGCCAACACCCTCCTGGGTGTTGGTCGCAACCCGGCCGGAATCGGTTTGTGCAAATCGAGATTA
>RPQS01000184.1 GCA_003818605.1 Candidatus Zhuqueibacterota bacterium
ACAAATAGGGCGGCCCGCCGCGCAGCCGATCCCAGAACTGTCTTCCTTTGCTATGGTTTTCCTGATTCTTTTTGCGCTGGCAGTGGCCGTCGCTGCTGTGGCGGAATATGTCGCCCATCAGCGCCGCGCAGTCACCATCCCCAATCGCATCCATGTCAACGGGACACGGGGTAAATCCTCCGTGACCCGCCTCATTGCCGCCGGTCTCAGGGCCGGAGGCATTCCCACCATGGCCAAAACGACCGGTACGCTCCCGCGCATTATTGATATGCAGGGACTTGAAGTGCCGATCATCCGCCCCGGCCGCACCAACATCATCGAACAAGTCAAGGTTTTTCGTTATTTTGCCCGGCGAAATCCACGGGCAATTGTTATTGAATGCATGGCCGTTAATCCGGAATACCAATGGATCTGCGAACATAAGTTCGTGCATTCCACGGTATCCGTGATAACCAATTGCAGATTAGACCACATTCTCGAAATGGGGCCGACGATCGAGAACGTGACGCGGTCATTATGCAATACGCTGCCGAAAAACGGGATCGCTTTCACGAGCGAGGACCGGATGTTTTGGCTGATGCGGCGCCAAGCCCGAAAGGCAAACTGTACGCTGTATCAAGCCGATCCTGACAGTGTATCTTATCTTGAATTAGGGCGATTCGACCATATCGAACATGCCGATAATGTCGCTCTGGCTTTGGCCGTATGCGAACACTGCGGCGTACCGCGGGATGTCGCATTGGAAGGAATGATCAGTTGTCACCCCGATGCGGGTGCTCTTCGGGTTTATGAAGTTTCCGAAGGCGAGAAGGTTATCCAGTTTGTACATGCAATGGCCGCCAACGATCCGGAATCCACTCTTGCGATCTGGAAGAAGATGAAGACGCTGACGACGGATCTTGGTACGGTGTTCGTTTTATTAAATACGCGAGCGGATCGGTATGACCGCACCATTCAGCTGCTGGAAATGATTCAGGAAGGCATGTCTCACGATTTTTCCTATCTGTTTTTAATGGGGGAGAGTGTGGAGCGTGTTTATTCCAGTCTTCCCCGATACGGCATTTCCCAAGATCGCGCCGTGAAAATGGGCATGGTGCCTCCGGAGCGGACATTTCATGAAGTTTTTTTGCGCGCCGAAAACATCGGTACCGTCTTTGCCATCGGCAACGTCGGCAAAGGCGGATTGGATATTGCGCGCTATTTTGCGTCCCAAAAAAGAGTGCGCGAGAGCGCTTCAAATCCCGCGAAGAATTGAGCCATAAGGAATGAACGGTGATGCTGATGAACAGGATTTCTAACCGAGTCGGGGTGAATCTCGCATGATTGAACTGACCATCGGTCTCGGTGTACTAATCAGCTTGCTCTTCCATGAAGTATTCGGTGCGGCGGCAGGCGGTATTGTCGTTCCGGGCTATATTGCCATGCATCTGCATGAACCCCTGCGGCTCATCGGCACATTGTTGGTTGCTTTTATTACGTATCTCGCGATCCGTATTATATCTCGATTCATGTTTATCTACGGACGCCGCCGTTTGGTACTGGCAATCCTTCTCGGCTTCATTTTCGGATACATCAGCCGTCAGATGATTGCCTACGAGATGTTCTCCGCAGATATTCGCTTGGAAGCGATTGGGTTCATTATTCCCGGATTAATCGCCAATTGGTTCGAGCGACAAGGAGTAGTAAAAACCGTTGCTACCATGATGATTGCCGCTCCATTAGTCCGGATTCTGGTGATTCTCTTCACCGGCGGGGAGATCTTCAATGCTCTATAGACCATCCCTCCGCTCGATCTGGACGCTGATTATACTAGCGATCATTTGTTCCGGTCTCTATTTGTGGTGTGAGACCAGCCGTGTGAAGCACAAGCAGCCGTTTTATGAGGAGAAGATACGATCCGCAAATCTCATGGAACGAGCGTTGCGAGCATATCAGGAAGCCACGGCAGAAAAGGGAGTATTTACCGAAAGCTATAAAGATCCCCGGTTGGACGCCGTAATCGGCCAGCAGTTTTCTCTTATCACAACCGAGATGGGGATCTTTGAAGCGAAGCTATCCAGCGCCAATCCCAATTTCGCAGCCGTTGCCGTAGATTTGCTCGGTCAAGCCGGAGTGGGTGAAGGAGATCTGGTCGCCGTCGGTTTTTCAGGTTCATATCCCGGCGTCAATACGGCCGTGCTTTGCGCGTGTGAAGCTCTCGGTGCAACTCCGGTGACGATTACGGCGGTTGGTTCTTCCTGGTGGGGCGCGAACGATCCCGACTTCACATGGTTGGATATGGAAGCTCTTCTCAACAAGCGAGAACTTGTGCATTCACGGCCTGTCGCCGCTTCTTTAGGGGGGCTGAATGACGCGGCTGCCGGACTATCGCAGGTCGGTCGGGAATTAATCCGTGAAGCGATTCGCCGCAACAATCTGGACTTTATCGAAGAGAAGGAAATTTCCAACTCTATTTCGAAACGTTTCGAGTTATTTAATGCCGTTGCGCAAGATCGGCAGTATAAGGCTTATATCAATGTAGGCGGCGAAGCAGCATCGCTGGGGCATATTGAAAACGGTGAATTGATCGGCAATGGATATCATCGCCGTCTGCCGCTGCAGAACTATCCGGCGCGCGGTGTTGTTCACCTTTTTAATTCGACCGATGTCCCGGTGGTGAATTTTCATGATGTGGAGAAACTGAGCCGGCGGTACGGCTTGGGAGGGGCGCAAGTCCCGCTTCCCTCCATTGGCCGGGGGCAAGTTTTCGTTGCGGAGCGCTACAATCTGCGCGTGGCGGGTATTGCCGCTGCCATCGCTGTTCTTCTCATTATCGTGCTGGTTAGATTGGATTCGCGGTTGTTTAAGCTGCGCGAAGCCGGTGTGGATCCTGACACCCTCATGTGAGTGTTGTTGATTTCGATTTAAGGTGCAGTCATGTACAAGAGACTTTTCATCACTCTGCTTGCGTTCTGTACGGTGATTCTCCCCGCCTGCGCGGCGGATGAGAGCCAGGGATTTCAGTATTTTACGCCCACCGTATATGACGAGACGGCAGAGTTGCTCGTATCAGGCAAGCGGCGCACCTACTTCGTGCTGCAAGAAGGACAGCAGATCGAAATCAAGCTCAAAGGTCCGTCGCGGCTTAAAATTATGAGTAGAGTTGTTTTAAGCGGAGCGAGCGACTCGACGCAATACACGTATCTTGCTTTACGCAAAGGCTCCCGAAAGACCTTGTCGTTTTCTCATCAAACCTATTATTCCGATAAGGTCGCGTTCGCGGGAGCTGTCGAGGGTACTCTCAGCGTCAGCCGCACCAAAATTGTAGATATTCCGCGCGGCGACCACACCTACAAGCTGTACCTTCCGAAGGATTCCAAGCGGAAAGTACTCTTTCGCTTTGCTCTGGAAACGAATGCTTTTACGAATGGGACTCCGGTTGTGGCTATGACACCGGCGGAGTTCACTACCCCGGTTGATCTTGTCTCCGGTGAAGAGATTACAACCTATTACCGGATCGGAACCGGCCACAACGTGACCTTGAATCTGATCGGTCCGGCAACCCTGAAGGTATTGGCTCGAATCGAGTACGACCAGAAAATGAGCGGCCTACAGAAATGGAAAGTACAGGTACAAGAAGACGGCCGCGTAAAAAGCACATATTCGCTTTCCACGAGGAAGAGCGATATTACGAATTACAGGGAAATCAGTTCGCTGGTAGCCAGTCGCGCCGAGATCTTCTACGTAGAAATACCCGCCGGAGAGCATCGCTATATATTCTTAATGCCGGATAATCACCGAACCACGCTGTTGCGGTTCCTGCTGCCGGCCAGTCAATTGGAAAGGGATTAGTCGTGCGCGGACGGTTTTACACCGTTCTTTTGTGTCTCCTGGTGCTGCTGTCGGTAGTGGCGAATCCGGCGTTGGCTCGCCGGAGATCCTCTTTACCTCGTTGGGATTGGGGACTGTCTGTCACGGCCGGCGGTACGTATGATTATAATGTCTTGGGTTTTTCTGAGAGCGATCAAAATGCGTACTTGCAGGATCAGGGTTCTTTTCCTACACCTTTGGAATCGGTGGATGACCTCGAGAGTCAAGTTCAGTTAAAGCCATCGCTGCAGTGGCGCGCGCCGATGACACTTATGGTCAACGGTGATTATCGTTTCAAATGTGTTCATCGCATCCGCAACGCTTTCACGGACTATCAAACGCATTCTTTTGGATTGTCC
>RPQS01000185.1 GCA_003818605.1 Candidatus Zhuqueibacterota bacterium
TATGTGCTCTATCCCGCCACGGGTGAAGAGTATCTCGATCTCATCCATCGCGGCTATCTGACAGTGAACGAACAGCGCATCGCTCCTTTAGAAATGACCGATGAAGACATGAGCGTGCGCGATACATTGTGGGACAAGCAGATCGTGGACGTGGAAGGAGCCAAAGTTGAGCGCGTGAACGACGTGCATCTTTTAATCGGCGAACGGCAGTGGGTCGTGCACGTGGACGTGGGTTTTTCCGGACTGTTGCGCAGATTAGGATGGGAAGGTTCGCTGAAACCCTTAGCGCGCGCGCTCGGCAAACCCATCAGCGACGAATTGATCTCGTGGAAGTTCGTGCAGCCGGTTTCTTCGCATACGGCGCAGTTGGAACCGATTCGATTAACGGTCGGCGCGCAGCGATTGAATGAACTCCATCCCGGCGAACTGGCGGATATTCTCGAAGACCTCAGCCATCAGCAGCGGCAGGCGATGATGGCTGCACTCGAACCGGAAGTGGCCGCCGACGTGCTCGAAGAGACGGATGAAGACGTGCAGAAATCCGTGATCGAGGGCATGGATGAAGAGCAAGCCGCGGACATCTTAGAGGAGATGGAACCGGCCAAGGCCGCCGACCTGTTGGCGAGCTTGAACGAGGAAGCATCCACGGCGATCATTGATGCGATTGAGGGGGATGAAGAGAAGGCCGATCTGCAGGAATTGATGACCTACAGTGACGACACGGCCGGATCTTTAATGACTACGGATTACATTGAAGTGGGAATTGACGCGGCTGTGGGCGACGTGATGGAGAACGTGCGCGAGGCCGCCGAAGACATCGAAGCGTTTTACTATGTGTACGTGCACGACGACGACGGCAATCTGATCGGCGCGCTCAGTTTGCGGCATTTGATGCAGTCCGATCCGTCGCTGAAGGTGGGGAATCTGCTGCAACCGCGCTTAGTGACGCTGCATCTCGATTCTCCCATTGCGGAAATCGCCGACACGTTCTTGCGCTATTCGTTTTTGGCCTTGCCCGTGGTAGACGACGGCGGAGTTCTGCGCGGGATCATCACATTCAAGCATGCATTCGACCAATTGCTGCCGCATCTTTATAGGGCGTGGAAAGCAGATTGAAGGAAAGGATGAAGGATGAGGCAGAGAAGCTGAAATACGGAACCGGCTCGTATTGACACAGCTTGCTGTGTCTGCGAGGCGAGACGTTAGGGCACTCCTCGCAGCGGTTCAAAAGCAACAACAGCTTCGTTTTCCCATCTTCAGGAAGAGGATACACCCATGAAAACCACAGAAGCAGGACTTATTTTATTCGGTGTTTTCGCTGTCGTCTGCCTCTCGCAGATTGAGTGTGCTTCACCTGAAGAGCGCGCTCAGAAGTTGTTTGAAAAACGGCAGAACGAGAGGATTTTGGCGAAGCAGGCGAAGGATAAGATAGCCGAGAAGCTGCTTTCGGAAGGGAAGTATGACGAAATATTTGCTAAATATGCCGATACACCCAGCGCCACCGAGGCGACCAACAAGATCGCTGAGAAGATGGTCGCCGACAAGAAGTATGACGAAGTTCTCGCCAAGTATCCCGACACTGCGGCCGCCAACATGGCGCGCAACGCTCTGGCCGAGCAGCTCTATGCCGACAAGAAAATGGATGAGCTGGTGGCCAAGTTCCCGGACACGCCGGCCGGCGTGAGGGCTCGCAATGATCTGGCCAAGCCCGAGTTCGACAAGATCATGAAGAGGCCGAAGAAGTCGAGATTGAAAGAACTCGAAGAATTCGCAGGGAATCCGAAGTATGCCGGTACCGAAACGACAAGAGAGGCTATTGAAGAGATCGTGAAACTGATCCACAAGAAGGTTGGCGATGTGTCAGGTCAAGAGGCGCACGAAACGCTTATTTCCCCAGGGGACAATGTGGGCTATATTGGATATGGCACCCCGGCAGACGATGTAGTACGCACTCGGGGAAGCTGTGATTATACAGAGGTTCTCGGCTCGGACGATAACGGGCTCATTGTAGCGTGGCATTATCCAGATGTGACCTATGTTATGAAGCGATCGACTCGAAACGGTATTGAATGTTATCGCGTGGCGGAAAAGCGATAGAAGTAATCCGAGCCAGTAGCATGCTCAATCGGGGAGCAAAGAGAGAGGTCACAGCCCCGCCTGCGCCGATTGAGTTGATTCTCCGCCGAGCAGGGTTTCCAAACCCTGCCGAAAACGGATGTAATGTGGGGAAGTAGAAGGTTTTATCGAATTGTAGGGGCACGATATATCGTGCCCGCCAAATGAGATGAAAGACAAATCATACGAAAAAGATTTTCCGAAACGCAAATTAGTCCGTCTTCAGAAATTCGATTATACGAAAGGCGGGAGTTATTTTGTGACGTTGTGTTCCGCAGAACGACGCTCCGTGCTCGGCAAGATAGAGGATGGTTCAATTGTTCTTAGTCGAATCGGTGAAATTATTCAGGAATATTGGTTGAGAATCCCTGAACATTTCCCGACGGTCCTATTGGACGAATATGCGATCATGCCGAATCATTTTCACGGGATTCTGTTTTTGACCGAAGAGGAGACGGGCACGATATATCGTGCCCCTACAAGAGAAGGATTTGGCGAGCAGGGAATCGTTTCGAATGACGAGGCAAAAACACCGAATACTAACGTAAAGACGGGCACGATATATCGTGCCCCCACAAGAGAAGGATTTGGTGGACAGGGAACTATTTCGAATGACGAGGCAAAAACATCGAATACCAACGTAAAGACGGGCACGATATATCGTGCCCCTACAACGGAAGGATTCGGCAAGCCTGTTCCAGCATCGCTGCCAACCATTGTTCGCATTTTCAAAGCGGCGGTCACGCGAGAAGCGCGTGAAAAAGGATTATTGAATTCCGCGTCCCTCTGGCAGCGCGGGTATTATGAACATGTGATCCGCTGCGAAAAGGAATTGTACAAAGTTAGCGAGTACATTATCGGCAATCCTGTGCAATGGGAATTCGACAAAGAGAATCCCGATAGGCTGTAGGGGCACGATATATCGTGCCCGCACCTTGCGGTGTTTGCGTTGCAGATACCCTCTTTCGAACCTATCCCGAAATAATTATTAAGTATGGCAACGGGTTTCAACCCATTGTCAGGATTCAAAAAAACAAGGGGCTAAAGCCACCTTGCCTGACAAAATAATAGGACAATGTTCTATTTCGAGATAGGCTCTTCATCCCCCCGCATGCAGGGGGAAAGGAAATGCCTGCCGCCGCGCGGCTGGCACCGGTTGTGTCGCGCTGCGCGCGAAAAAAGAAAATCGTTCAAGAAAGATAGATCATGCCTCACAGAACAGGACATACGACAGCCACACCGCCCAATGCGTTTGCCGCATTCGGACTGGATGAGCGGCTTTTAAAAGCGGTGGCGGAGATGGGCTACGAACGGCCGACGCCGATTCAGGAGCAAGCCATTCCGCTGGTGATGGACGGCAAAGACGTCATCGGCTCGGCGCAGACCGGAACCGGCAAGACCGCCGCCTTCGGATTGCCGATTTTGCACCGCCTTATCGGGGAGCAAAAGAAGAATCACGTGCTGCGCGTGTTGATTCTCAGCCCGACGCGCGAACTGGCCGCGCAGATCGAAGAAGCGCTCACGGACTATGCGCGGCACACGAAAATCAGAATCGCGGCGGTGATCGGCGGCGTGTCCATCGTGCCGCAGACGAAAAAACTGCGGGAAGGCGTGGATATTCTGGTGGCGACTCCGGGACGCTTGCTCGATCATTTGCAGCAGCGACATCTCACGTTCAACGCGCTGGAAGTTTTTGTGCTGGATGAAGCCGACCGCATGCTGGACATGGGTTTTCTGCCGGACATCCGCCGCATTATAGGGCAGCTTCCCACGCAGCGGCAGACCATGCTGTTTTCGGCGACGATTCCACCGCCTATTGCCGCATTAGCGGCGGGCTTGCTCAAACATCCCGAACGCGTGCAAGTGGGAGCGGTATCTTCCGCGGCCGTGGGTATCCGCCATGCGGTTTATCCCGTGGGTTCGCACTTGAAACCCACGCTCTTGCCGGCCATTTTGCGGGAAATCGGCGCGCGTTCCGTGCTGGTTTTCACGCGCACTAAAAGGCGGGCGGACCGCCTTGCGCGCGCGCTGAATAAAACGGGACTGCGCATTACGGTGATTCACGGCGACCGTTCGCAGAATCA
>RPQS01000186.1 GCA_003818605.1 Candidatus Zhuqueibacterota bacterium
GCCGACAGGAAGGTTTTGCTGGGGAGAGTAGTCCAGAACCAGTTGCGTTCCCGCGCTGACACGATGGAGAATACGGCAAAGTAGAGCAACATAAGAAAGCTGAAGGTGTAGAGAGCATTGTCGTTTGTTGTTAAACCGAAATGCGACCAACCGAACCACAAGAGGAGAAGCGTTTCAGCTACCATGGCAACGCCGAGTACCACGGATACAGCGATAAAACCTCCGATGTTCCATGTTTCCGGTTTTTGGGATGGCCGCACACGGTCGGTGGCAAGGGATATCTTCGCAAAGTCTGTCATGAAAACCAGCAGGAGCATCGCAAAAGCGGAGACCACGAACTTGCCGGTTATCACGAACGCGATTGCCACGAAAGCAGCCTTCAGAATTGTCCGGCTGATCTTGTTGATGATCCATGTCAGAATGCGCTGATAGATGGTCCGTCCTTGTTCAACCAGTGCCACGATGTTCGTCAATCCCGGCTCGGTCAGGACAACACTCGCGGCTCCCTTGGCAACGTCAGTCGCGGAACTGACGGCGATACCGACTTCAGCCTGGCGCAGCGCGGGCGCATCGTTGACGCCATCGCCCGTCATGCCCGTCACGTGTCCTGCGGCTTGCAAGTGCTGCACCACGATGTATTTGTCTTCTGGATATACTTCGGCAAAACCATCGGCATTCGCCAGCAAGTCCACTGCATCGTTGCCGGCTTTTACCATCGAGGCTTTTAGATCTGTCACGCGCCGGATATTGGGTAAGCCGACTCCGCGCGCGATCTCGCTCGCGACCGCTAATGCATCGCCGGTGAGCATTTTTACTGGAACGCCCAAATCCCGGAGTTCGGCGATAAGATGCTCGGCATCAGGCCGCAGTGGATCATAGAGTGTTACCAATCCGAGCAACGTGCCGGTGCCCGTCTCTGGACCGCGCGCAACCGCGAGCGTCCGATATCCCTTAACCGCCGATTCACTGACCCGTGTCTCCAACGCTTCGATTGCGGGGTTCTGAAATCCACAGGCCTCCGCGATGGTTCGCACGGCACCCTTCATCACGCGCAGTCGCTGTCCGTTCTGTTCAACCACGGCTTCCGTCCGCCGATTTTTTGCATCGAACGGGGCGAAGGAGATGGGTGTCGCCTTCGGAAGGTTGTCGAAGATGTGCAGCTCTTTTGACCTCGCCAGGAACGCGAGGTCAATGGGATCCTGATTAGCCTCTTGAGACGCGAGTGCGCCGGCAAATAACACATCGGTCTCCGTCGCTCGTTCCAGTGGAATCACACTCGTGATGGCCAGTTGGTTCATCGTGATGGTGCCTGTCTTGTCCACACAAAGTACGTCCATCGTTGCGGCATCCTCCGCAGCGCTGAGGCGTGTGACCAACACACCTCGCTTTGCTAGTTCCTTCGATCCGACAGCCATACTGACTGTGAACATAACGGGGAGAGCGACCGGCACAGCGCTCATCAACAGAATGAGCATGAGCGGAACCATCTCCAGAAGCGGTGCGCCGCGGATCAGAGAGAGCACGATCACCACGGCGAGAAGCGCGCCGACGATGACGAAGAGCCATCGAACGACCTTCGCGACTACAGCTTCGATGTGGAGTTTCGGTCGCGCTTGCTGCACTAGTTCTGTGGTGCGGCCGAAGAAGGTTTTTACTCCGGTCAGCATGACCACACCGTTGCCTTCGCCGCGGTGGATGACGGACCCCGACGAGAGTACATCGCCGGGCGCTTTGTCTACATCCTTCGATTCACCGGTGAGCGCAGACTGGTCGACACTCAAGCCGCCCGAAAGGAGTTTCACATCCGCCGGCACTATGTCACCGGGTCGCACGCGGACAATGTCGCCCGGGACCAATTCTCGGGCGGGAATAATCTGCCAGTGTGCATCTCGCAGTACTCTCGCACTGACCTGCAATCTTCGCCGCAATGTTTCGACGACGCCAGCGGCCCGATGCTCCTGCATAAAGCTCAACACGGCATTGACAACCAGCAGTGCGCCCACCACAACGAGATCCGAGTATTTTCCGAGTACCGCAGACAGAACCATAATCAACTCGAGCATCCATGCCGACAGGCCCCAGAACTTGCCAAGAAACATGAGGACCGGATGTCCTTTTTTTTCGGCCACTTCGTTATAGCCGTTCTCCTTTCGGCGGACGTCTATCTCCGTGTGCGTAAGTCCCGTTTCGGGATTCACATGGAGTATAGCGAGCGTGTCGGGAACCGACGCGGAAGCGATGTCAGGGGGCGTGGCGTTTGCTGGCTTCAAAGATGCCGGCTCAGTATCGGATTTATTTGGGGTCGTTCGCATAGTTACAATTCTCCGCGTTGCCGACAGGATTCAGACATTTATTCCTGCTTCGCACAGACTCCATAATCGGACTAAGAAAACTTCGTTATTTATTGTTTCCAAACTAAACCTGCATATCCTTGAACAACTTTTCCACCCAGTTTGTTCTGCATTAAAACAACCGCTTCATCACCGGTGCAATGACAGGGAATGATTGTATCGACATTCCATTCCTGCAATGCCTGACAGGTTGCTTCAAGACGCTGATATGAGGCATGTGAAAGATGAAAGCCTCCTATGATTGCAGAAATCTTTTCTTCTCCGCTGACTCTACGGACGTGATTAACCGTATTGATCAAGCCCGAGTGACAGCAGCCGGTGATGATGATGAGTCCACGTTCACTCTGAATCCACATTGCCATATCATCTTCAATCGGATCCGGACGCGTTCCTTCCTGATCAAGAAAAAATGGTCCGCCTGTGTTTTCTAGCGAATGTATCCTGGGAATAGGTCCTGACAATCCGATGTTTGGATAAATCCTCTCCGGATGAGCAATCCAGCAGACCTGTCCTATTGGAAGGTCGAGTATTGCTGTCTTATCCACAGCAGACATGGATATGTCTTTGGGAACTGCAATATCCTGAATGCTGTAGCGGGGAAGAAGCACATCGGAATGGCAATATACCTTCATAATCGGGTTATGATTTAACACATGGGATACCGAACCAGTATGGTCGTAATGCCCATGACTGAGAATCAACGCATCGGCAAGCGAGAGGTCGCATCCAAGTGAAGCGGAGTTATAAATGAGAGCTTGCCCCTGACCTGTATCAAATAATATTCTATGACCAGAGACTCCAATCCAAACTGAAAAACCATGCTCTTTTTTCAGATCGGGCTTAGTGTTGTTATCGACCAGAATACTGATTTGGATTTTCTCATTCACCTGAACTATTCGATCTCTATATAGTACTGTCGTTATTTCAATGAAAAGAAGCTTAAATACTTTTGCTGATAATAGCAATTATCCGGCTTTCGAAAAATATTAATGCACAGCTTGACTCTTGTATATACGCCTAGTATATTAGTTATGAGCATATGTTCATAACCAATATATAGAAACAACAAGAGGTTTATTTTGGCTCGACCTAAGCGTTTACGAAGACTTGCTTTTTCACCTCCAGCACACTCTTTTCACCCTGCTGACGAAGAACGATGCCTCATCCAGAAGGAACTTATTGTTTTAACGATGGATGAATTCGAGTCCTTGCGGCTTGCAGATCTGGAATGTCATTCTCAGGAAGAGGCTGCAAAAAAGATGGGCATATCACGTCCAACATTCGGCAGAATTATAGAGTCTGCAAGATCGAAGGTTGCACGAGCACTTGTTGAAGGATGCCGTTTAGAAATAACTGGCGGTGCATTTATGTTCGGCAGGGGCAAGCATCTGCAGTGCCCTCGTTGCAGGCGTCGGCAATCAAGAGAGGTTGGTGAGCGGGAGCATGTGGAATGCAGGCGGTGCTGCCAGGCACTGCAAAACAGCGATGAACCACTTCAGGATCCTTCTCATAAATCATGAATAATTTCAAAATCAATAATTAAGGAGTGTAAAATGGATTTCAAAAATTCGGTAATTGCAATAGCAACAGATGACGGCGAAACAGTAAGCTCGCATTTTGGCCGTGCTCGTTTTTATGAAGTACTGAACTTCTCTGATGGGAAAGTAACCAAACGAGAGCGGCGGGAAAAAGCAGGTCATCATTCCTTTGGGCCGGCAGAAGGTGAACACGCACATCATGATGATGGGCAGCACAACCATGAAGAACATGAGCAACGACATCAAACCATGGTGTCGCCTGTTCTGGATTGTAAGGC
>RPQS01000187.1 GCA_003818605.1 Candidatus Zhuqueibacterota bacterium
CAGCTATCACCTTTATGCGGATACCACACCGGACTTCCCGCTGACGGTCGAACGGTGCCGGGCGACAACCGCCGATACGTTTTACGTCCTGCCTCTGCTTCCGGACAGCAACGCGAGACAATTCTTTGTTGTTACCGCCGATACGCGGCCGGTCAACGGCATCCAGAATCTGCCTCATGGACTCGATAGACCGGGATCAGCAATTCTTCGCAAAAAGTCCGCTGAGAAGCAGTAAACATCCACGCAAAAGACAAGATTTCTTTCTACCCACCGCCTCTCGCCAAGGCGGTGTTTTTTTGACAAATCGGGCTATCAGAGAGTTTATATGCGTTAGCGCATGGGTCCGGATTCCTGACTTGCAATTCCATAATAGGCAAATATGGCCATAGTGGAACGATTTCACAATCCGGGGATGTAAATTACTGCTGTCCGAGATGATTCGAGACAATAGTTGTTCTCCATCCCTTTCGTTGACGGCACAACCATTCGCATTAAAGTATATGATTAATATGAAGAAAGAGTGTTGGAACCGGAACATTTTCCAAACGTGTTATAAATACTGTGGGAATAAAATTATCCACCGGGTTATCGGCCCGTTGTTTGCAGTTCCATTGAGGAGAAAGATATAGATAGTTAAACCGGTTTATACTTCCACTTCGCACCTTCCACGAGGGTTGCTCATGACTTTTGCTCGCCCCAGCTTCGAACAGACCTTCCAAAACCGGCTGAATTTTGCGACCCTCAAATCACAACCCAATCATAGCATGGAAACCACCATGTGTGGAGAATCCATGATGTTATTCCAGCGTGTCCTGATTCCGTTAGGCTTGATGTCGGATAGCCATCCGATTTTGGGAATCGCCGCGGATATGGCTGCCCGGTTTCATTCCGAGCTGCTGTTGCTTCATTTGTTCAATCATACCCATCTTGCCCTTCGTGATCCGAGCGAAATCGCCGGTCTGCGAACAACGTTGAGCAAGACGGCGCGAAAACTCCTCAAAGCGGGAGCCGAGCGTGTCTATACGGCGATTCTCGAAGGAAATGCCTGTTACAACATCGAAGAAGTGGCACGGCATCATAACGCCAGCTTAATCCTTTTAACCGAAGAAGCCCAGGAAGAGCGTCTGCAGCCCTGGTTCGGAACGGCTACACAGCGTTTGGCGCGGCGGGCATTGATACCGCTTTTAGTCATACAGCCCGGGGCTAAACTGGCGTTTGGGAAGCCAATTGTGTGCGTCGTTGATTTTTCCGAGTCATCCCGATTGGCTTTGAATCATGCCATGGCCATGGCTCGTGACCTACAAGCGAAATTGTGTATTCTTCACGTGGTTCCCGAACCGATTTCCTATCCGACCATCGAAAGTCCGTTATGGAAATCCACTCCGCTTCCTGCAGTTGCAGCAACAACCGCCGTATTCGAGAATCAGCTTGCCGCCTCGGTTCTTGGCTCCGTGGGAAAAATCGAAATCGAGAGAAGACTGGAACGGGCGCAAAGCGAATTAGCCATGTTCCTGGCGGACACAGATTTGTCGGATATTCATTACGAAATTCAAGTAACTTGCGGCCAGGAAGTAGAGAAGACGCTGACGGTGGCGAGATCGTTAAAGGCGGGACTAATTGTGGCAGGCGGTGGATCTCGGGCTGGGTTTACGCTGTATGAGACCCAGACTCCGGCTGAAGCGTTGGCGCAGGTGGCCGATGTGCCGGTATTAGTTTTTCGAACTGCGCCCGATTTGCTTCATACTTCCACTACGCGAGAGGACATTGCACACCGTTTTAATTAGAACTGCACTGAATATTCCTGATTCGGCAAGATATCGGTAATTCCTGCATTTTCAAGAGAGGAACTTCCGGACAAGAAATTGACAAGTTTCCTGCAAACTTTTTGATTCTAAGTAAATTAAAAATGAAAATCTGTACGCTTAGGTCTTGATTTTGTGCAGATTTTCCCATACATTTGGGATGTAACGATCAACAAGTCAGAGATCATGTTATCAGCAACCTGGCAGTACTCCATCAGGGCTCTCGTTCATCTCGCCATGGCCAGAGGAAAAGGACCGGTTCTGGCCAGCCACATTGCAGAGACAGAGGGCATTCCACTCCCGTTTCTTTCGAAGATTTTACATCAGTTGAAAGTAGCGGGAATCGTTGCAGCCACCCGTGGACAAAAGGGTGGTTATATTATGCAACGCGATCCGGCGAAGTTGACTCTGTTGGATGTCGCCCATCTCACGGACCATGTAGACTTCGGAGAACAGTGTCTGTTAGGGTACAAGTTCTGCGATGAAAACTGCAACTGTGTCCTGCACCGAGAGTGGGAAGGCATTAAAAAGGAAATTAAGCATTTCCTTGAGACGCGAACCATCGAGCACTTGGCGACGGATTCGGCACGCGCGGAATTGGACATTGACGGCATGCTGCGTTTCCGGCAGCCGCCGCTCCATCCGCCGTACGAAGTGACCGCGGCCGAACTGGTTTAGCGTTCTCGCTTATTTTGCAGGTGATGATGCAGTCACTTTTGTGATTGCTTAAGAGATCTATACCCCTTTCCTGAAAAGAAAAGCGGCGTGGGATTGTTCCCGCGCCGCTTTTTTATTGGCCGTAATTCGAAATGCTTCAGCGGAGCAGCATCATCTTGTGAGATGCAGTAAAATCACCGGTGGTCATCTGACATATATACATTCCGCTTGACAGAGCCGAAGCGTTGAATAGGATGCGATGTTGTCCGGCGGTTTGTGTGCTATTAATCAGTTCGGCGACTTCACGTCCCATCAAATCGAAAACCTTGAGCGAAACGGTTTCGGCCTCCGGCAAATCGTAGACGATTTCTGTTTCCGGATTGAACGGATTGGGATAGTTGCCATGCAGAGCGTACTCGGTTACGGTAGTTGTTTGTGCGCGCGGAGTAGCTTCCGTTTCGCGCAGCATGGAACGTTCGCCGTTGGTTTCCACCGACCACAGGGAATAGCGATAGGTCTGATCGTTGGTCACGGTGTGATCTATCCAAGAATAGTTGTGACCTGAGGCATCTCCCGCCGCGGAGATACGATGAGTAAACACTCCGTCGCGCTCGATTTCAAAATGATCACATCCGGTTTCGGATGCTGTTTGCCAACGCAATAGGACTTGCGCATCGCCGGGCACGGCAGAGAAACTGAGAAGTTCAACGGGAAGCACATAATCAAGGCTTAATGTCACGCAGCAGCCTTCGCCCACGCGCATGATCGTCGTGAAAAACGAGGTTGTGTTCGCATCGTATTGCCACGGCAGAGCGAGATTCCAACCTTGAGCGGGAACGCAACTGGGCTCGCTCACGCATCCGGCTTCAACTGTTACAGTTGGGATATTCGTCCAATTGTTTACCGGAACCACAATGCGCGTGAACAATCCCGGCACGATCCGCGCGCACGCGGACACATTCTGCGAACCGGGGAAGTTGGGATTGTTGGGAACGAGAGTCACCGACAAATCGCCGACACACGTATCGCCAATCGCGGCGGAACAGTCATAGATTCCGAAGTAAACGTAGTCGGTCACACACGCGCGGCAGCCGTCCACCGCCACACCGTTCGCAGTCCCCGGCGTGTCATAGAAGCCAGACTCAAATGGAGCTGCCGGATTCGTGATGTTCACCACCCGAAGTCCGCTGCCTCCATCCGCCACGTACGCGTAATTCCCAGACACCGTCACACGATGAGCATACCCCGGCGTCGAACAGAAGCCCACCTCCGTGGGCACAGTCGGATTCGTGATGTCCACCACCCGAAGACTGTACCAATCCGCCACGTAGGCGTAATTCCCCGACACTGCCACACCGAACGCAGCCCCCGGCGTGTTGTAGTATCCCGCCCCTGAAGGCGCGGCGGGATTCGTGACGTTCACCACCCAAAGCCCGCTACTTTCATCCGCCACGTACGCGTAATTCCCCGACACCGCCACACCATACGCAACTCCCGGCGTGTCATAGAAGCCAGACTCAAATGGAGCTGCCGGATTCGTGATGTTTACCACCCGAAGTCCGCTACCTCCATCCGCCACGTACGCGTAATCCCCGGATACTGCCACATCCCAAGCATACCCCGGAGTGACGTAGAACCCTGCCTC
>RPQS01000188.1 GCA_003818605.1 Candidatus Zhuqueibacterota bacterium
GGGGGTGACGGCGGCTGCGGACCGACGGGGCCTTTGTCCGAGGAACAGGACAGCACAAGTCCCACCGTGATGATGAGCCATACTGTGTAAAGCTGGCGGGTGCGAATCAAAGTACTCCCTCCCATGGGATTGCAAACTACTTTTCGTCCGGTCCGCCGGGTCGGAAACCGAAGGAACCGCTCGGCGGCTGCGGCGAGCCGTGCAGTTTGATTTCTCCAAACTGCTTTTCAAACCGCTCGATGTTTTCTTTCACGGCATTCATGAGGAATTTCATGTGCGCCGGAGTCATGATAATCCGGGCATGTACCGAGGCTTTGGCCGTGCCGGGCACCATCCTCGCGAAGTCAATAAAGAATTCGGCGGGGCTGTGGGCGATCAGGGCCAGATTGGAATAGATCCCTTCGGCCACTTTTTCGTCCAGTTGAACGTTGATTTGCTGAGGTTTAGGGTCTTGCTGCATGGTTGAAAATGATATAGTTAAGCTAAAAGGGAATCGGCCTCCGCGGCCGTCTAATTACTCTGTAATATACAACATATTTCGGGGAAAAATCCAATCATTATCTCTCCGCCGGGGAGGGTCGCTGACTTTCCCGGAATCTTCATTCCGCCGTGGCGGGTGTGTCACCCGCCCGCAATAATAAGACGCATATGATTCTACTTTTCATCCTCGCCGCCCTCGCCCTTCCGGTTCAAGCACAGAATCCCGACTCCCTGTGGATGGAACCTTATCTCCGGCGCAATCAGGGGCAGGTTCAGACGATCCGGCAAACAGCGGATGGCGGCTATATAATGATTGGAACAATTCAAGAGAGGATTGACTCCAACGTTTGTGTTGTCCGTACGGACTCCGTGGGTCACAAATTGTGGGACAGGCGGTACGGGAACGGCGGCTGCTCGGCTGGCGATATCCGGCCAACGCGTGACGGCGGCTTTATTTTAGCCGCAACTCAGCATCCTTACACGGAACAAACGCACGCTTCCGTTCTTACGCGTTTGGATAACGCAGGTTCTGCGCTCTGGTCACAGTCATTTCAGATGGCGGGCGGCAGCGGAGCACAAGCTGTTTTCGAGTGTTCGGACGGCGGATTTGCTTATTGCGGCTGGGCTGCCGGCCGCAACGGTGAGTGGGATGTCTGTCTCGCGAAAACCGATTCCTTCGGGAATTTGATTTGGAACCAGACTTACGGCGGCAACGGTGAAGATTGCGGCACAAGTTTGAGACAAACCGCCGACGGCGGATTTGTGGTTTGCGGATGGACGACCTCTTTTGGGCAGGGAGATCTCAATTCGTATCTTCTGCGAACGGACAGTACGGGCAAGGCTCTGTGGTGGCGGACGCTTGGTGAAGACTGCCGATACCATAACGTAGAGATCGTGGCCGGCGGATTCGTCATTGCCGGAGAAGGTCATTCCGATCTGTGGAACACGCAACGAATCACACTCACGCGAACCGACAGCGCGGGCGGTCTCCTGTGGAATCGCGTCTTTCCGACCCGTGATGAAAAACTGGATCGGATGATGCTGCGCGTTTTGGAAGACGGCTTTAAGGTGGCATTCTTTCAAATCGCCCTGGACGGCAGCCAACGAAATATGTGCATTGTAAAAACCGACCGCGAAGGGGAGCCGCTCTGGAACGGCATGTACAGCAACGCGGGTGTGGATCTCACGGACAGACGCCGGCGGTTCTGGTACCGGTGGTCGGCCGGTTCGTTTGCGCGGGGGATAAAAGATTTTTTCGGACACAGCGCGCCCTCCGTCGCAATCATGTCCATTCAGCCGTCCGCTCCCTTTCCTTATAAAGATCCCGTGCGCTGGTATCAGCGCTTGTGGAAACCGTATCACTTCAGCGCGTGGACCACGATTAATTATTCCCTGCCGCGCGCAGGCCGTGTTTCGCTTTCCACCTTCAATGCGCAGGGTCGCGAGGTTTTACCCATTCTGAAGGGCTATTGCGATGAAGGCGAACTGTCCGCTTTTCTGGTCGGCACGGCTCTGCCCGTCGGCATCTATTTTCTGCGGTTGGAATGCGATGACGCCGTTATCCTTAAAAAGATTCTGATTCTGAAGTAGAATTCATCAACCATTTGGAGACGTTTCATGCACAGGAATCGTTGGTTTTTGCTTCTGACGTCACTGATCCTGGTGGCTGTCTTGTGTGTTTCGGCTTTCGCGATAGACCGCGCGGCCATCCCGGAAAAGTACAAATGGAAAACTTTCTACATTTATCCCTCTAATGAGGCTTGGCAGGCCGGAATTGATTCCGTGCATGTCTGGCTTACGAAACTCGAAGCCTATAAGGGAACACTCGCTCAAAGAAGCGGAACGAAAAACGAGCCGAACTTGGCATCGTTTACCACCCTTCAGGAGCGTGCCGGCGTGGAACTGTCGCGCGTGCTCTGGCATGCCTACTATAATTTTCAGGTAGACATGGCCGACCAGGTTTGGACAGGCCGCCGGGACCAATCCTTTGCTTTATGGTCTGAATTCTACGAAAGAATCGCCTGGCTGGAACCGGAACTGCTGCAAATTCCCAAAGACACTCTGCTCGCTTGGGCCGCAGCCTATCCGGCATTGAAACCGTATCAACTGCAATATGCCGACATGTTCGCGCTGCGCGCGCACTCCCTCACCGAACCGGAAGAGCGGATTCTTGCCCTGGCTTCGGACATGGCGGGCAATGCCAACGAAATTTTTACCCGCATGACCAGCGTGGACATGGATTTTCCCTTCATAACGGATGAAAAAGGAGATTCCATTCAAGCCAACTTTTCGGGTTGGCGGGAAGGCCTCCGCTCGCATCCGGATCGCGCCTTCCGCGAAAGATATTTCAAAGCCCTCTACGGAAGATATAAAACCTTCAGCAACACCTTTGCCGCCACCATCACTGCGCAGTATAAAACCGATGTCTTTTACGCCCGCGCAAGGAAATTCGACAACACACTCCAAGCCAATCTTTCACCGACCTTCGTTCCCGAGGAAGTCTACACGAACTTGATTCAGACCACGCGCGCCAATCTGGCCCCATTCCAGAAATACGAAGCCATTCGCAAGCGCGTGCTCGGATTGGAACATTACAAGATGTGGGATTCGCACGTCAGTTTAGCTTCCGCCATTGACAAGCGCAGCACGTGGGAAGAAGCGGCGGCCATCGTCGCTGAATCCGTAAAGCCGCTCGGCCCCCAATTCGCGGCAGAAGTTCGGCGGGTTCTCGATCCAAATAATCGTTTCGTGGATCCGTTCACCAGCCCCGGAAAGATCACGGGAGCGTGGTCGCATAATTCAGTGGATGAACCGGCCTGCATGATTTTCAATTTCGATTACGAGAAGGGTTTGACGGCGGATGGTGTGACCACGATTGCCCATGAAGTCGGTCATACAATGCATGCCAATTACACAAAGCAGGCTCAGCCGATTTCCCTGCGGGGAGACGTGTCTTTGACCTCCGAGGTTCCCTCCACTACCGGCGAAGCGCTTCTCAATATGAAGCTTCTCGATGATGCGCGCGCGGAATACAAACGGGCAAACGGCGTGGCTAAAGAGGCGGCGCGGCAAAAATTGATTTATCTGCTCGATCAGATGCTGATGAATGGCCGCGACGCCTTTTTCCGCGAAGTGATGTTCGCGGAGTGGGAATTGAAAGCCCATCAGATGGCCGAGAACAACGAATCCATTACGCAAGAAGGTCTAACCGCACTCTATGCCGGTCTGCTCAAGGACTATTACGGCCCGGTGCTCGAGAGCGATGAATTAACCGATATTTTTTGGGCAGTGCTGCCGCATTTCTATCTCGGCTACTATGTGTACAGCTATGCGGTGGGCGATGTGGCCGCCACGGCTCTGGCCACCGGCATTCGCGCGGAATATGCGGGTGATAAAACCCAGCACGGCACGACCGAGCGATATTTGAACTACCTCAAGTCGGGCACCTCCAAACACGGCATTGACCTTTTAAAGGATGCCGGAGTGGACTTCACCACGTCCGCTCCGATCGAAGCCTA
>RPQS01000189.1 GCA_003818605.1 Candidatus Zhuqueibacterota bacterium
CCGTAATGGCTTCGAGGAAACGACCATAAATCCGTTCCTCTGGATCATCCGATGAAATCAACACTCGCCCTCGTCGGAAAATCAGCCATAATAGATAGAAAACCAATGCCACGCCAACTAAGCCGTATTCAAGAAGAATCCACACAACCGACGTCGTACCGGCCGACGTTAGCTTCATCGGAATCAAATCGGCTAAAATGCGGGAATGCGTCGTCGAAAACGCCGATTCGGTTGCGGATCCGACTCCATTCCCGATTAAGCCAATACGGGGTTTTTCGATTCCAGAACGGATCACCCATGTATAATGGTACGTACGTTCATACCTCTCATAGTCCGCAACTTCCATCTCGCGCCTGAAATAGAATCGTAGATTCTTAATCAGTGCCAGAGGAGTCCGCCCGGTTTTCCAAGCGTTCATGGATACGATAGCGTAATCTACGGCAAAAAACAGTACTACCCCGGTCACCAGGACGCCAATGGCTACGGCGGGACGGCGGAGCAGAATAGCCCGCACCATGAAAATCAGCAGAATGGGCATGAACAAAAAGTAGAACTTGACCTCACCCAATATGGCGCTGATAGTCAGCCAGCCAATAAGGATTAAAAAGGAGGCTCGCAAGCGCCCCTCTTCCAGCATGCGCGCAAATAAATAGGATACTAAGGTCAGTATAAAAATCCCCACACCGGGTGTCTGTCCGTAACCGAAGGATCCGGTTATGCGATCCGGTATTTCCCATCCGATTTTCTGGAATTGCCCGAGGGCGATGGGGATTTGCAGGACACCGATGATGAACAGAAAAACGATATATCCTTTTAACCATTTACGTGAAATATTGAGATGAAAAGCGGCAATAAAAAGTAGTAAGTATCGCAAGCCTACCCGTGCTCCAACTAAAAACGATGTGTTGCCGACGCCGTTGGCAAACGATATAAACACGGAATAGAAAAGCAGAATGTAAATAACCTTTTCTGCCGGTATTGGGTGCAACCCGTGACGAAACGTAATAAATACCGTGCGGATGACTAATACGACAATGAAAACATCAATCAGCCACGTGGCTTCGCGAGGTAAAATCATTAATGTGTCCGTGAACCAGCGTATCGAGTAAACCATCAGTCCGAGCACGATCAGAGCGGCGCGCGGAAACAATAGGATGAAGGCCACGGTGAACAACGCCAAGATTCCGATATAAATCTGACGCATCGGACCCACAGCATAAATGAAATTGAACGCCACCATGGTTAGCAGCGCCACAACTCCTAAAATGACCGCGCTTATAATGATTTTATCGCTGTTCACTTCGCTCTCTGATTGCCTGATCTCCGAGACGATGTATTATTTTCTGCAAACCTCATGCCCTGTAAAACCTGCGAGTAATGTATAATTTATGTAAGTATATCCATAACAATAAAATAGATAATATGAAGGTTTGGGGTTTACAATGCTAATTTAACACCCCGGCGGAAGGGATGCAAATCAGCATTCGGCAGATTGCTCATGCAACACCGCTCCCCGGAATGGTGTCCAATCTGCATTCAACGGACTTCGGTGGATTTTCACATATTCTCGGCTCCCGCACGAAGGCGGAAATTGTCGGGCTGAATTGAGGAAAAAATGAACCGTAAAACTCGCGTCTGGATTCCCATTTGTCTTGGTGTTTTACTGCTGCTGGGTCTGATCGGCATCGGTCTCAGTGTGACCCGTTCCATCCGTGGCGGAGATTCCCGGGCGCCCTTAAAAGCCAACACGTTTCTGGTGTTGGATCTGTCGGGAATTCTCATGGAATATCAGGCGCAGCCCGCGATCAACATCTGGGTACGGAACAAGCCCGTCACCGTGTCCGATGTTCTGAGAGTGTTGGATCACGCGGCCTCCGATCCCAAGATCGAAGGCATCGTCCTGAGGCCTGCGGGTGCGATGGGTTTCGCGGATTTGCGCGAGCTGCGGGAAGGTCTTATGAAATTTAAGACTTCGAAAAAACCCGTTTATGCTTTTCTGGAAATCGCCACAGACCGCGACTACTATTTGTCGTCGGTGGCGGACTCCATCGTGATTACTCCGGCTCATTCCGGCTGCCTGACGATGCTGGGATTGAGCATTTCCAGCACGTATCTGGCCCGCACCTTCGACAAGGTGGGATTAAAATTCCATGCCCTTCATGTGGGCGATTATAAGGGTGCGTACGAGAATTTCGCGCGCGATGAGATGTCCGGTTCACTCCGCGAAAGCCTGCAATACTTGTTGGATGACATGTACCGGACCTATACGCAGGAAATCGCCGCCTCGCGCAGCGCTTTGCCGCTGGGCAGACTGGAAAATGAAATCCTGTGCGGGGAGAAGTTCTGCATCAGCGGCGATGAAGCCGTGTGCAAAGGCTTCGCGGATTTTGCCATGGATTGGGGCGACTTCCGGGAGCGGCTGCGCGGAAAAAATGAAAAATTCAATGCCGTTTCGCCGTCCCGCTATTTGCGAGGCATCAACGAAGAATCGTTCAGCGATGCGGAAATCGCGGTGGTGTTTGCGGAGGGAGAGATTTCCTATCGCAGCGAAAAGAGCGGGCCGCTGGATATGGAAAGCGGCATCGTCTCCGACCGCATGGTATCGCAGCTGCGCGATCTGCGCGAAGATGATGATGTCAAAGCCGTTGTTCTGCGCGTGAACTCGCCCGGCGGGTCGGCGCTCGCTTCCGAGATCATTCTGCGCGAAGTCCAACGGCTGAAAACCCAAAAGCCGGTGGTCGTTTCGCTGGGCAACGTGGCCGCTTCCGGCGGATACTACATCGCCTGCGCGGGAGACCGCGTCATCGCGCAGCCCAATACGATTACCGGATCCATCGGTGTCGTTACGCTCTTTCCCACCGCCGCCGAATTGTTCAGGAAAATCGGCGCGCGCGTGGAAACGGTGGAAAAAGGAAAATGGGCTGAATATTTCCGCGTGGATCGCGACCTGACCGATGAACAGAAAAACGTGCTGCTTGGCTACATGAGCGGCGTTTACGATGAGTTCTGCGCGCATGTGGCGGAAGGCCGCGGCCTCAGCATGGATGAAGTTAAAGCCGTAGGAGAGGGAAGAGTCTGGACGGGATCACAGGCCATGGAGCGCAAGCTTGTGGACGAATTGGGCGGTCTCGATCTGGCCATAGAACGAGCCAAGGAACTCGCGAAAATCAAGCTCGGAGAAAAAGTCACGATCGGCCGCTATCCGCGGGAGAAGGATTTCCTCTCCGCGTTTTTCAGGCAAATGCTCTCGGATGTTCAGCTCCGTTGGCGTGTGCTTTTGCCGTACGATCACGACCGCGAACTCCGGACAGCGTATGAAGCTCTGGCCCGTTTCATGAGCCGCCGCGAATTCGTGCAGGCGGTTGTGCCCTTGGACCTGCCCGATTGCAGCCCGTATCGTTTGTCGTATCTGACCGGCGAGTGAAAAACACATGAATCCGTTGGCTCCGGAATCCGGACATAGCACCTTGAGTCTTGCCGTATGGCATCATTAATCCATCGCGCCGGCGGCTCGCTCGCCGTGAAAGCTTTGCCCGCACTCTACGGTGCGGGCTTGATTCTGCTCATCGTTCGCACGATTCCGCTCGGCGATTTCGGCCGCTACGGAATGGCCATTGCTTACGTGAATCTCATCAGCGCGCTCTCGCGAGGATTGTGGGCGGGACCGCTCGTGATTCACGCCGCGCGCGGCGAACGGGATCAGATTCTCGGCCCCGCTTTTTGGTTCAGCGCTCTGACGGCGGTGGCGGGCGCGGTTATCGGTCTGGTGGTTCTGCCGCTGCTCGGAGTCGGCTTCGAATTGTCCCTTATCGCGGCGGTTATGCTGCTCGTGCTGGTGCCGCGCGATATGGCTTTGGCTTTGGCACAGGCGGCGTCACGCGTATGGGATGCTTTTCTGATTGAAGCGGGCTATTTCGTCGGCAGTCTCACGGGTTTTGTGTACATTGCGATGAACAGCGAGATGGCCAC
>RPQS01000190.1 GCA_003818605.1 Candidatus Zhuqueibacterota bacterium
ATCCCGTATGATACTTCCGCCACATTAGTCGGAGCAGGAAACGAGTGTGGAATCCGGAACACGGAAGAGCACATCTATCAAGTGAACATTCCGCAAACCGGATCGTACACGTTTTCGTGCTGTGAGCGTACCGTATTGAACTATACGGACACGCAAATTTATTTGCTCACGGGCTGCTGCAGCGGGACCTAAATCGCCCGCGATGATGACGCGTGCGGTACGGTCTGCGGTCCTGCGATGCTCGCATGCATCACGCTCAACCGCGGGACGTATTTCTTGGTGGTGGAAGCCGGCTATCCGCAGGGTGAAGGCTATTATCAGCTTCACATCTCCGCCTGCTCCGATCCCTGCCAGGATAACCTGTTCGCCGAAGGGACAAGTGAAATTCAGGAGAACTTGTACCGGTATGTCCAGACGGTGGACGCCAACAGTCCTGATTCTCTCTACCACGGCCCGTGGCCGAGCCGCAATCCCTGCCAGGAAAACGGCGGCTGGTACGGCTTTGATTATCTGAGCTGGTACGACAACGATTTCGGTTGGCGGCACACGTGGCCGGGTTATAATAGCTCGTCCATTCAATCGGTGGATTCGGCTTTCGTGTACATCTGCTCGTGGGACGTGGACAACTTCTGCGACATGTCGCCCAACCGCGTTACGCCCGTGTCGTGTGAAAAAGACATCGTCTTCATTGATGAGCAGATGCCAAATCGCTATGTGGAAGAACTGGCGGGATCCAATCAGGCGCTATCCATTACTAAAATCCCGTTCTACCTCTCCGATATTACCGAGGACGGCAATCTGTTCGTCGGATTGGATATTGACTACTTCAGCCATTGGTGCAACTGGGCGGTCAATGTCCATCGTTCACAGTTGGTTGTTTACTATCGCGAAAATCGTCCGCCCTTCGTGCCCGTCGGCATCTATCCGGCTTGCGTAACCGGTGACTCTGATTTGTGCGTGACGGTTACCGGCCCGGATCCCGCCGACCCGGACGGCGATCCTGTGAATCACGTCTATCACTGGTATTTGTATGATGCGGAACTTTCCGATTGGGTTTTCCAATCGCTTTATACGGATCGCTGTGTTCCCGCTTCCGAAACCACGGTCGGCCAGACCTGGAAAGTGGAAGTGGTGGCCATTGACAATCACAGCGCGCGCTCCGACCCATGGACGGTCACTTTCAACGTCGTCTTTGATTGCGGCAGCAATCCGGTGATCGGCTGGGATTACGGCGATCACAATCCCCAGTGCTATCCGACTGAAGTGTGGGGCAACGGCGGTCCGGCCAATGCCATTTCCGAACTGAATATCGCCTGGCTCGGTGAAACCGTCACGGCGGACGTCTTCCCCAATTCTGTCAATCTGGACGAAGGCGATGACGGCGTGGTGTTTGTGGATTCTCTGAACTGGATGCCCTGCGACTCGGAGGAAGTGGACGTCACGATTACGACCGGCCCCGGCTTCAATCCGGAAATCCACAGCCTTTATTTATACGGTTGGAAGGACGGCGACTATCCGGCCAACTGCAGCTTCAGCGATCGTCATTGCGACGGCACGGCTTATGAGTGCATCATTCGCGGTGCGCAGATCACCGATATGGCCGCCAGTCAAAGCCGGACGATCCGTTTCCGCTTCAAAGATCCGGGCGTACTCTTGGGTCAAGGCCGCTATGACGGCATCTTCCGCTTCCGCCTGCTCTCTGAATACATGGCGTGCGACGCCGCCATCGCGTCGGTGGACCGCATTCTGGGTGAGACCGAAGACTATATCAAGACCGATTTGCAACTCCCTGTACAGCTTCTGAGTTTCGAAGCCGTTCAGGAGAACGAATCCGTTCTGTTGCGGTGGTCAACCGCCTCGGAAAGCAACAACGATTACTTCCGCATCGAACGGCGCAGCGGCGATGCCTGGCGGGTAATTGCGACGCGCATTGACGGTGCGGGCAACTCCACGACCGCCAATCATTACAACTATCGGGATGCTTCGGTCGAGCCGGGCACTACGTATGAATACCGTCTGATTTCCGTGGACTTCAACGGCACGGCCCAAGTGGTTTCCACCAACTCGATTCCGGTGGTTCAGCGCGATCCGCAGGTCGTGGAAGAGTACAAGCTCTATCCGAACTATCCGAATCCGTTCAACCCGACGACGACGATCACCTTTGACATCAAGGAATCGGGCAACGTGAGTCTGCGCGTGTTCGACGTTGTCGGCCGTGAAGTGGCCGTGTTGGCGGATGGATTCATGAATGCCGGCCGCCACCATGCGGTGTTCAATGCCGAGGGTATGCCGACCGGACTCTACATTTACAAGATCTCGACCAACGGCTATAGCGCGACGCAGAAGATGATTCTGCTCAAGTAGCCGTTCCTTCGATTCCTTTTCAACGGGAAATCCCCGGCCCTTCTTAAGGGCCGGGGATTTTTCTTTGCATCGTTCCCGAATTCGCCGCCGAGCCGCACTAATCCACGTAATCGTAAATGAACACCGGAGTGATTCCGATCAGCCGCAGGTAGACCGTGAGCTGTCCGCGATGGTGCAGCACTTCATCGAAAACAAAACTCACCATTTGCCACGCAGGGAAATCCATGCCCCACGCGTTGATCGTGGCCGCCAATTGCGCGTCGGTGATCTTGGCAAAGTTCGCATAGCCCTGCTCAACCCGGCCGTCCATCCATTTCAACAGATCGGCCTTATTGGTGAATTTGTACTCTTCCTTCTGCTCATGCTTGCCCTTCAGCACGGTCTCCGTGCTCTCGGTCACGTACGTGAACAGATGGATGCACAATTCACCGATGGAGCGCACGTCCGGTGTTGGCTTAAAACCGAATTTGTCTTCGGGGATGAGTTCCACCTGCCGGCGCGCGTTGCCAAGAATTTTATGCAGGTAAGCCCACATCGGTTCGAGTGCTTGCTTGTTCATGGATAACCCTTTCCGGTAAATCAGTTAGTCCTGAGGATGTTGGGAGGACACTTGCGATGATTCAAAATAGCAGACATTCTCAAGATACTGAACAAAAGTTCAAATGTCAAGTAGTCAGATAATTTTTATTCGAAATAATTTTTAAGATCCATTTATATAAATGTTTATCTTTGTCAAGAGGGGTTTAATGACTTGACTCGGCGGCTAACATGAAGAGCGCACTGCCGTGCAGCACTACAGTTCGATTCTGCCTCTTTCTTCATCCTTTCTTTCGTAGCTTTCCAACCAAACCGTGGCTCCAACCAGCAGACGGGCGAAGATATCGAGCGGATGGCGCAGTGTTTTTCGCTCGGCCTTAAGCTGCGAGACCATGCGCGGCAGAGCGGCAAACGCAACTTCCAACGCCGCGGATAGCTGCCCCATCCCGCGCTTGAAAAACCATTGGATGATTACCGGATTGCGCAGCTCAGCGCTAAGAGAACTGAAAGCAACAAGCATCAGCAACGCGCGCAAGGCCATCTGCAAACCGATCACCAAACCCGCCGTTGTCCAGCCGGTTTCTTCCGCGTTCAGTCTGCCAAGCACAAAACCCGCCGCGGCGGCAATTAAAATGATTCCGATCCATAGCTGCGGCTTCTTCAGTCGGCGCCACGCTCGCGGATACTGACGAAAAGTAAAAACCGCATAGACCGCGAAACCCGCCGCCGCCCAGTAAATGGGAACAAGATTTATCACGATCATTCCCAGAGGAATGACGGCGATATGCACAAGTAAAAACAAAATGGAGAATCGCTGCTTCGGATCATGCCGCTCGATTCCGAATTCGCGGTCGTCGCTTGTTTCCGGCAACGGATTTTTATCCAAAGTCCGCGCCCGCCTCCCTACCGCCATGCCTAAGATGGCCGCCAACATTCCGAAGGCGGCATAGATGCAGAGCAGAACCGCCAGCAGATCGTAAGCCTCGAATCCGGTAATGCCCAACCGGTTGGCCGCGAATTTATACAGTCCGACAAATAGTTTCGCGATGTTGAAGCC
>RPQS01000191.1 GCA_003818605.1 Candidatus Zhuqueibacterota bacterium
ACCGCTTCCGCGTGGATTCCGGCTACATCGCCGGCTGGGCTATAGATATCAATCATCCAATCGTGCTTACGGGCAATGCGCGCGATTCGCAGACCCTTTTACCCATAGCCGGTGTGCTGGTCAAGCCGATTCCATCGTATTTTTCCATGACAACCGGTGCCGACGGCTTATTCTCCTTCAATCAGTTGGAATCCGGAACATATTCTGTCCGCTTCACCAAGCGTTTCTATGACACGGTACTGGTGGACAGCGTAGAGATTATCACCGGGCAGGTTGCACAACTCACTGCGAATATGCTGCGGACCGGCGGCGGGGAACTCATCAACGAAAACTTCGACAACATCGAGCGCGGCCGGCTTCCCGCAGGCTGGATCCAAATCAGCCGCGACAGCGGTTATTGCACAGAATTCTCGGATTCCACTGTCTGGCAGGTAATGGACAACGACACAGACGATCTCGCGGCCCATAGTGCGCCCAATATCGTCGCAAACTTTTACATTGATACCACGTTGACCGGTGACGATGTTGCGAACGACGACTGGCTCATTCTGCCGCAAATAAATACTGCCGGAACCATCACGATGCGGTACTGGGCCGCATCGCAAGACTTAAATTTTCTCGAGCATTTCGAGGTTCGCGTCTCCACAACGGAAGCCGTGCCCGATAGCTTCACGACGTTGATCCGGAATGTGAATAATGCTCCGGCGGAATGGACTGAGTATACGGATAATCTGTCCGCGTATTCCGGCACCCCGTTCTATATCGCGTTCCATTATATTTCCGTGAACAAATTCGTGCTTAAAATAGACGACGTCCTCGTAGAATACGAAGTCATCGAAGCGACTCCTGAACCGACTCCGCAGATCGCCGCCGATTGGCATTTCCTCGGCGGCTATCCGAATCCGTTCAATTCCACGGTGGAGTTCCGCTTCGATCTCGCGCATCGCGAACGAGTCACACTGCGGCTGTATAACACATTGGGACAATTCGTTTCATCTCTTGCCGACCAACCATACGACGCCGGTTCGCATTCCCTTCGTTTCGAAGCGAACGGCATGGCCTCCGGTCTGTATATCGCGTCCATGACGATCGGCAGAAGTTCACAGCATCGAAAAATTATTTTACTCAAATAGGCAGGGAACATGCGGATCGCCGGACGGCTTCGACGGTTCACAACCTGCAAATCCGCAGATCCTGACTAAAGCCAAATGTCTCTGAAAACCCGAACCGTACCCATACAGGAGAAATGATCATGCGTAAATGGTTGCCTGTTGTTGCGCTGCTCGTCATCGCGGCTGTCGCCTTGGCCGCGGGTCCGTTAGCAGCAAATACCGCTTCCGTCAAGGGAGCCGCTCTGGATGCCAAGAAGGCGCCGGCGAGTGTGGTGCGTCATCACCAACTTACGCCGCGAAACAACCTCGATGAAGTCCTCATCAATGAAGGCTTTGAATCCGGTTCCATGCCGCCCGCCGGATGGACCCGCACCGTCACCAACAACGGAAATCCGTTTTACACATGGTATCCGGCTTCCACGAATGTTGCCGGTCCGACTCCGTATGAAGGCAACGATTGCGCGGGTATTGATTATGCCGAAGACGTTACTCTGCAAAACGAGTGGCTGATCACGCCTGTGATCAATTTCTCCGCTCACACCGGCGCTCCCGTCTGCCGTTTTGTGTGGATGATGAGTTATTATTGGGGCGTTACTCCCAATGACAACTACGATCTCGAACTGAAAATCTCGACCGACGGCGGTACCACCTGGGTGGCTACCCCGCTTTGGACGGAAACCGCACAGGGCGTGTTCACCAGCTGGGAATGGTATGAAACCGAAGTCAGTTTGGCCGCGTATGCCGCGCAGACCAACGTGAAACTCGGATTCCGCTACTACGGTCAGGATGGCGCGCAAGCCGGCCTGGATGCCTTCGTCGTAGAGACCATGAATCCCGCCGGCATCTTGACCGGTACGGTCACGAATCAAACTTCCGGTCTGCCGCAAGGCGGCGTTGCCGTTCGCGTAGTCGGAACCACTCTGGAAGCGACGACCGGCACCAATGGCCAATACAATTTCCCGCGCGTGGATGTTGGCACCTATGATGTGATCTTCAGCCGTAACTTCTTCGTACCCGATACGGAGAGTGTAACCATCACCGCCAATCAAACCACCACGCTCAACGTGCAGTTGGTCCCGACCGGCACGGGTGTCACCGCGATTGATGAAGATTTCGAAGATGTGACGCCCGGCCAATTGCCCACCGGCTGGACTCAGCAGGATATTGATGCCGGTATCGCTCCGCTGTTCGCCAACGGCCCGTCCCAGTGGCAAGTGGTAAACAACACGAGCTATCCCGGACACAATTCCTCTCGCCATGTCGCCAACGCCTACAACAGCCCGGCGATTGCGAATGACGACTGGTTGATTCTCCCGCAGCAGACTCTCGCGGCCCCGATTGCCTTCAGCTTCTGGGCGTGTTCGCAGAGCGCGACCTGGCTCGAAAACTTTGAAGTTCGGGTTTCTACCACCGGTACAACACCCGCCAATTTCAACCGTTTGATTGCGACCATTACCGATCTGCCCAGTACGTGGACCTATTTCTCCTACGATCTGTCCACCGTGGCTAATCAGCCGTTCTACATCGGCATTCACTACAACTCAACCGATGAGTTCATGCTCAAGATTGACGACGTATTGCTGGAAGGCGCGCAGGCGGTTGCGTCCGGCGTGCTCCGCGGCATCGTGACCAACGCCGTCACTTCGTCGCCGTTGCTCGGCGTAAACGTGTCCGTTCTGACGACGACACTGAGCGCCAACACGAGTGCCACGGGCGCCTATACTATTCCTGCTGTACCCGTCGGTACCTATTCGATTCGCTACACCAAGACCAACTTCGATACGCTGATCATCAATGTCGTGAACATCAACGAGAACGACACGACGTTGCAAAACGCGCAGATGCAGCCCTTGAGTGCGGTGGGTGATCCCGTCATGGCGCCGAACAAGTTTGCCTTCTACGGCAACTATCCGAACCCCTTCAATCCCGGCACCGAGTTCCGCTTCGCTCTGGATCGCAGCGGCGAAGTCGAATTGATGCTCTACAACATCGCCGGTCAGGAAGTGGCTCGCGTTTTCAACGGTTCGCTGAACGCCGGTGAACACACCGTCGGCTTCAACGCCGCCAATTTGCCGTCCGGTCTCTACATCGCGAGACTCTCGGCGGCCGGCCATACGGCTTCGCATAAAGTCATGCTGCTGAAGTAACAGCGAAGTCTCTTTTGGTTATAAGCCGGGCGGCTCGTTTGATCCCGAGCCGCCCGGCTTCCCTTTGTGGTGCCTCGAACGGCAAGGAGCATGAGAATGAAACATCCGTTGTGGACACTCGGTATTCTAACCGCCGGTTTGCTGCTGCTTGTTGTCGCTTCGTCGTTTGCTAAAATTACCGCCCCCGCCGCGCGCCGCAGCATTGGACCGGTCGGCTCGTCCTCCGAAACCGCGGCGGTTTTAAGTTTCCATGAAGATCGCCGCCCGTTGGATGATGTGATCCTCGCCGATGATTTCGAATCATATCAGAACGGCAGGCTCCCCTCCGGATGGACGAGTGTGGATCGCGACAACGGATACAGTGCATGGTTTTCCCGCCGTTCCACGTGGCAGGTCTACTCGCGTATCGGCTACTCGGCGCACAGCGGATCGCATTTTCTGATGTGTCACTTTAATGACAACTCCGTTCCCAATGATGACTGGCTTATCCTGCCCCAGCAGCGGATTCTGGGAACTCCGGCTTTCAGCTACTGGGC
>RPQS01000192.1 GCA_003818605.1 Candidatus Zhuqueibacterota bacterium
ACGAGCATTCCGTCAGCCAGCGTAGCCACTTCCCGGCCCGTAATATCGAACACGCGCAAATTCGCGCGCGCCGTTTGCGGCAGATCAAAACTAATCTGCGTCACGGGATTGAAAGGATTCGGATAGTTCTGCGCGAGCGAAAAGCGCGTCGGCACAGCCGTTTCCGGTTCCTCACCGTGCAGATAACCCGCAATGTGCTGCGCGTAGATGTTGCTGACCGATTCTTCATACGGCGGTTCCGCGACTATGTTTTCCCACGCCACGACAAACCCGCCCGCGTCATCCGCAGCTAATGTCAAGGCATCCTGATAATCGGCGGGGACGCTGATCGGACTGCCGACTCCGGGATTCCAATACGGATCGGCCACCGGCGTTCCGTTCGCATCCAGTTCCGTGGCGTAAATCTGAGTTGTTGAACGATAAGGATTGATGATGCGCTGGTGAGGCCATGTCAGAAAAATTCCATTGGCTGCGGTCGCCGCGATGGAAACATCATCATCCATGCTCTCGCTGACCAGTTCACCGTTTTCCGTCCACAGCGTCTGTCCGTCGGGCGAAATTTTTTGCGCATAGAGATCGAATTGCGTCCCCGAGCGGAAATCCCGCCAAGCCACGCACAGATTCCCCGCTGCATCTGCAGCGATCTTCGGCACACCCTGATAATAGGGTAAAGAAACTATCGGAATTCCGTTGTCGGTCCATAAAGACACACCTCCGCCGTCAATGTGCTGTGCATAGATGTTTAGTTCCGACGAACCAATTCCGTTGCGATAATCTTCCCACACCACATACACGCCGTTATCGCCGTCGCCGACGATTTGAGGATTGTCCTGATCATTCGGCGCATCACACACGGACATGCTCCAGGAAAGATAGCCGTCGCGGCATACTTTGCCGAGAAACAGGTCGCGCTGCTCCTGAGCGATGCTTTGATAAACGACGTATGCGCACCCCTCCTCACCGACCACGATTCCGCACGGGCGATCTTCATATTCGGATGTTGTCAGTCGAAGCGGTTGATTCCACAACGCAGCCCCTGTCGCATTCCGCAACGTCACAAATACATCAATATTAAAATCCGCATCAGTTGCCGCGAAAGCAACATAGCATCCGTTCTGCCCGTCTGCCGCACAAAAGGCGTTGAATTGATCATACACCGAAGTACTGCTGAATACCTCCATTCCGGAGCGGCTTCCTATAACATTCCCGGAGGCATCAACGTGGGAGAGACGAATTATACTGTATCCCGTACGAACGTCTTCGAAACTCACGAAGAAACCGCCGTTGCCGTCGGAACACAGCCGATGGTTTTTCTGACGATATTCGTTCCATTGTTCGTTATCGGGAGCCAGTGTGTCGCCGTTTGATGTTCGTTCCACCTGTCCGTCCGGGCCGACGATCTGATAAAACAGCCCGGCTCCTCCCCAAATATATCTGTCGTCTTTCCAGACGATTGCCGTCCGACCCTGTCCCAGAGCAATGGATTGCGGATTGCATGCATAGCCGCTGATCCCGTTGGCAATCTGGAAACCTAACGGATCCAACAGCCGGCTGCCGTTCTCCGGATTTATCTTTTGGATGCACTGCATGGGAGATCCCAGTCGAGAATCCGCATATACAACGGTGATCTGTGAGCCTGATGCAAGTCCGATCACTGGCCGCATTTGTTGACCGGGCCCCGAAGCTGCTTCCATACCGCAGGCGCCGTTCCAACCGAGCGTCCCATTAGCCAGTACGCGCGCGGCGTATAAATCGCAGCCGCCCCATTCCCCTTGGCTGTTTCGCGTATCCTCCCAAATACAAACCATTCCACCGTTCAGATCGCTGATCAGGTTGGGACTTTCATTTGTGAAGTTCGTTCCACCGCAGATATTAAGTCCGTTGGAGCCCCAGGCGACGGTTCCGTTTGTATCAATCTTCTGCGCGTAGATTTCGTTGACAAAGTTTCCCATACGCCTGTCTTCCCAAACAAGCAGGCAGCCGTCCGGTGTGTCTCCGTTCAAACTCAACGCAACGCGTGCCGTTGACTGACTATGCAGGGTATCACAGGGTGAGATGCCGTTTGCTGCCCACTGCGGCTGGCCGTCCGCATTTAAATATTGGACGAAGATGTCCCTTGTCGAAGTCGCCCATGAGACATAGCAGCCGCTTATACCGTCTGAACAAATACTCATGTCGGACTGACGATTCGATACGGTACTCAGACGGACATGCCCCGGCCCCCACGGTAGTTGCCCCTCCGGCGTGATTTTCGCGGCATAGATCAGATAGCTGTCGGGAATGAGTCTGTCAGTCCATGCTAAAAACATGTTGCCGAAGCTGTCGCTCGAAGCCGCAAGACCGCCCCAATCGTATACAGTAGTGGTCATTGTCAGAGGCTGCGGCCAAAGAACGTTGCCATTGTCATCTATCCCCTGTGATTTTACAATATTGCCGTCTATCCAGGCAATGATTGCTCTATCTCCGGAGCCCGTGATATGTACGGATTGATCCATATTTGTGGACGGACTATGATCCACACATATTCCGGTAAAGTCGTTCGCTGACCATATTCGTTGGCCGTTGGCATTGAGTTTCTGCGCCCATACATCACTGTACTGCCGCGTTCCTGATGTGTCATTCCGATCATCAATCCAAGCGATAATCCATCCGCCGTTTACCGGATAAACCGCAGGATCGCGCTGTGATTTCGGGCCGTTCGAAACCACAACTCCCCCCGCCGCCCATTGCGCCACTCCGGCCGAATTGTACAATTGAGCATAGATGTCTCGGTCGCCGGTGCGCATGTCCGACCAGACAACAATCGTAAAGCCGGCATCGTTCGTCACCGCGACCGGAGTCAATGGGATATGATACCCCTGCCGGATCGGCACTCCGCATGAGTCCCACAGGCGCGGATCAGCCTGCGAAATTAAAGTGCAAAATCCAATCACCAGAAAAATCGCTGCTGTTCTCATGACACACCCCGCTCTCTGGATTGAATGGTGTCCGTTCTATCGTTTCGGACGATGGTCCGATAACCTATAATTCCAAAACGTCTTTCATGGTATAATATCCCGGCGATCTGTGGACTAGCCACGAGGCCGCGCGCAGCGCACCGACGGCAAAAACCGCGCGCGCGTCGGCTCTGTGAACGATTTCCAGCCGTTCGCCCGGACCGCCGAAAACAATGCGGTGTTCTCCCGTCACGTCTCCCATCCGCAGCGCGGTGATCGGTGTTTCTTCCTTCACCTGCTCCCGCACAACATTTTCCAAGTGCAGCGCCGTGCCCGAAGGATAATCCTTTTTCTCGGCGTGGTGGAGTTCCAGAATATGCCTTTCATAACCGGGCAGCGATTGCGCCGCCAGCGCGGCCAGCTTGAACATCACGTTCATTCCGGATGAATAATTCGCGGAATGCATAACGGGAATCTCGTTCGCCGCCGCCCGCAGTTCATTGACCACTTCCTGCGGAAGTCCGGTCACTCCGCAAAGATAAGAAACTCCGGCTGCCAGAGCCAGTTCGAGATGTTCCAATACGGCGTCCGGACTGGAAAAATCCATGGCAATGCGAATCCCGTCGGGCAGGCCATCCGGCTGTGTTTGGATCATGAGCTTTTCTACGGTTTCGCCCGGATTTTTCAGGTCGTACCCGAAGGCAAACTTTAAATCATCGTGCCGCCAGGCCTGCTTGAGAATCTCCCGGCCCATACGTCCGGTCGCGCCGAACAAAACCACGGAATAAACCTTGCTACTA
>RPQS01000193.1 GCA_003818605.1 Candidatus Zhuqueibacterota bacterium
AGCAAGAGTATTCGCACGCAGACCCGTACCCGAACTATCGGAAGACTCCGCATCGAGTTTCAATACATGGAGAGAATCCGCCGTTGTCAGCCGAAAAGCAATGGCGGTTCCGTCCGCTCCATCGTTCAACATGATGCGGAAAAAGACAAATCCACCGGGAATAAAACGCGCGTTGCCGGTCGGTTCGGTGACCATCCAGCCTGCAAAGGAACCACTGCCATCCGCCGTAAACTCGCCATGATTGCCCGCCGTAGATAGAGAGGGTGAAGACGTGCGCACAAAACCATCCGGATTAGCAAAGATCGAGTTGCCGGCGCCGTCTGTGGTGGGAGAATCAGACGACCGCACCACCTGATTGAAATAGCGATACGTGGCATTGGCGGTTAGACCGCCGATACGCACCCAATAGGCGCAGGGGATTCGCTGGGAATTCGTGCCGTTTCTACCCTGAATAAAACGTGGCACAATGCTCTCCGCAATCGTCGGTTCAGCCGATACGTTGCCGCTAAACAAGCCAACGTAGAATATTAAACCGCATCCCATCCACCGCATTAGAAAGCGCTTCATGTTTTCTCCCGCTGATGTGGTTCGCAATCCGATCAAATCACGTGAATGACTGCCGTTTTTTCTTCAAGCTCCGGGACTTCCAGCTCTCTTCCTTCGCTGTTATAAAACACGAGCTGATCTGTCAGCACTTCCACGACACAATTTCCTGCAGCGACAGCATTGAACCGAAGTGTACAAATCGTCCCCGATCCATTCACCGCCGTCTGCCCCTGAACCCTGCTGATCGTAATATGAAGAACAGATAGAGTATCATGAGCAAATTGCACGGCATTCGCTCCCCAAAAGCCGCCCGACGCGGCGTTCGCGATACCCGTGAACGACAATATGGAATCTGCAAAACCAATCTGCATGCTGACTGCGAATATGGAATCCGCCAGATTTTCGATAACGAGATGAAGCTCGGTCGGCTGCCCGCTGGAAATCGTCACTTGTTCCGGAGAAAAGCCAAGCTTCCGGCCGGAATCCCGTGGCGGTTCTGTAGACGACTCGCTTTGGCAGCCGCTGAACATGACAACCGACAGTAGTAATATGGAGCAAATTGTTTTCATGGTGGCGGCCTTATCTGAGAATAACCATTTTGCGCAGCATGCTGTAACGTTTCGTCTCGAGACGGTAGAAATAAACGCCGCTCGACAATCCTGCTGCGTTGACTTGAATTTCGTGAGTGCCTGATTCGTATGCCTGTCCATTTATTGGCTGGGAAACAACCTGACCTAAGACATTGATCAGCGTGAGGTGGACGGTTTGCCGCTCCGGAAGTGCAAATCGAATAACCGTTTCCTGATTGAAAGGGTTGGGATAATTTTGACTGACGGAAAACGACGCCGGCGTTGCCGGATCTATATCCAGAATTGTTTCGAGCAGCGTTCGTATGGCAATCACAGCTTCGCTCTCGCCCGATAACGAGTTATACAGGATGCGGAAGTTTCGGGAATATTCATTAAGGACATGTCGGTCGGCGAGATTCAAAACGTAGGAACGGTTAACGTTCGAATGCTGATTGTTCCAGTTTACGCCGATGGCAACAACATCACGCTCGGTTACAATACCATCTCCGTCAGCATCCGCATACGTAGCTGCCGGATTATCCCACAAAACGGCTCTGCGCGCGCCCCATACGCAAGTAATCGAATCGCGTGCCGCGCCAACGGACATGAAATAGACGCCGATCGGTAAAACATCGAACTCATCCACCCCTCCGCTATTGTCGGTATCGCCGGGGTATACTCTTTCTTCAGACAGCTGTAAAGCCAGATTCGCATTCCGGGCGCGAGCAAAGGATTTAAGGCCGGGGATTCGCCGCCCGATATCCACGTAAACATCTTGCTCGACATTATTGAGGAAGTTCTGATCGCTGTACAGTTTGTTGGTATCGGCAAAAATGTGGTCGGCGATCAGCGGCTGCAGCATTCCAATCTTCTCCGCAATGGAATCGAAGGATGCGGGGCCCGCGATCATCTCACCGATATAGTTCAAATACACGCCGCGCAGCGAATCGTTTTCCAGCAGCCTGCGATTGAGCGGCCGGCGGGAAAGATTCGAAATATCCAGCGCGTCCTGCGTGATCACGTTCCAACCGTTGGGATAGACCCCAAAGGATTCGTTCAGGTCCCAAACCATCAAGTTGAATCGTCGGGACCACGGATCATCGTAGAGATAAAAGTTGCGGCTTGAACCGGTATAGCTGTCGAAATTCGAGAGAACCATGTTGAAAGCCAATAATCGCAGAGCGCCGTCGAGATTGAAATGCGGACTTAACGAATCCACGAATGTCGAAAGCGGAGTGTTGTTGAGCCGATCCAGAAAAGAGATCAAGCCGCTCCAGTCATTGTCCTCTTCGTTCGTTTTCAATTCCAGCTCATCTTGATAGGACGCCGGGGCGGTTCCTTGATATTCAAGAGTGGAGCCGTCATCTCCCGCTTTATAAAGATTGCCGCTGTTGTCTGAAAACTGAGTTGACAAGAATATTTTGTCAATCTGCTCGACAAGGACATAGAAGCCGAGGTTGACGCCGCTTACGTAGACGTCGGCGTAGGCGGTGCGCGGAGCGGGCACATACCGGCGGGCAATGCCGTAAGCGATAGTCTCCCGCATAAAACTCGGATCACTGACGCAGTTTTGCACATTCAGCTTTTTTAGGCCGCGCAGTCTCTGGTCATCCCGATACTCATCGAATTTGAATTCAAACGGTTTCTTGGGTGTATTCCGGGAGAGTTCATAAGACGAGTGCCCTTTATAGCGGATGCCAATGCTGTCCAGAACAACCGCTCCGTCGAACGTCAATTGTGCCGGCATGTATTCCTGATCCAGCACTTCGTAATTGTACGCCAGCGTGTCTTGCCAATGCTCCACATAAAACTGCAAGCCGATGGTGTGAATCAGAGTATCGCCGAAAACCGTATGGCTGGAGTCCACGTTTCCCGGCCCCGGATTGTTATTCGGCCCGCCGGAAGTCGGATACAAAGCGCGGAAATTTCCGGTGCCGTTCGGATAGCGGCCATAGCTGATATCCGCAGTTTGAGCGCCGAATGAGACTTCGTCTATGACAGCGGCGCTGACATTCGACAGGTAAAGCGCCTCGCCCGACGCCGATATTTTAAAATTGGCGTGAAGACCGCTCTGTTCTTCATCCTCATCCGCCCAAACGATCAAATAGCTGTGTGCGGAGATGATCGTGTCAGGAAGCGTCCATTGCGTCAGATCATCCCCGTCATCGGACAAGTAGTAGCCGAGTAAAGGCACATCAGCGGCACTGTTATTATACAGCTCGATCCAATCATCATATTCGCCGTCTTGATCAGTGACGGTTGAGTTGTTGGAGGCCAAGAACTCATTTATTACAACCGTCTGACCTCCGGCAAATCCGACACATAAAAAGAGCAAGGCAAATATCGTGATCCGTTTCATTTGGGTGCATCCATTAAAGGAATCGAGGGAAATACCATGATCGAGCGTCCGTCACTCTTCGGGAAGAACAACACGGAAGCCTATGAAGTAGTAAATATAATCGGGTACGGAAAAAGTGCGATTGGCTGAACGTAAATACATCGCG
>RPQS01000194.1 GCA_003818605.1 Candidatus Zhuqueibacterota bacterium
AGATCAAAGCACCGATCCCCGCGCCGCGCACCGGCCGGCACATGCGATCCCACGAAATCGGGGGCCCGGCATGCAGCAGCAGATTCCTTTTCATGCCGGGGATTAAATCCATCGCAATTCCGAGACCGGTTAGAAACGGTTTGCCGTTCATGATCCGCTGCACGGCTTCGGCATTGGCGGTTTCAATGCGCTCGCGGGCGGCGGCAATCATAGCGGAGGATTGCGCAGAAACGCTCAACGGCGGCCGCCAATCCATTTGAACGGACTTTACGCCGCAAACATCCAGCGTCTCTTTAAAAGACGGCAGCCCGATGTTGATGACTTGCAGTTCCTGCTCGAACAAATTTTTCATATCGTGTGAAATCGGATTATGCCGGATGTTTGGCTATCCATTCGCTCCATGAACCGGGATACAGTCGCGAGCCTTGAAATCCTGCCAATTCAAGCGCAAAAATATCGTGGCAAGCCGTGACACCCGAACCGCAACTGCAAACGATCTGCGATTGCGGAGTGAGGTCGAGCGACTCGAATCGTGCGCGCAATTCCGCCGGTGTTTTAAACGTTCCCGTCGCAGGATCGGAAAGATTCTCCGCCCAGGGAGCATTTACCGCACCGGGAATGTGCCCCGCGCGGATGTCAATCGGTTCGATCTCGCCATGGAACCTCTCTGGCGCGCGCGCATCGAGTAAAATTATTCCATTTTGCGCAATGGATTCGACTTCATTCGTCGAAGCAATCATGGCGGAATTGACACGCGGTATCAACGGCTCTGTTGCTGGTTCAGGAATTCGCCCGCTGCCCAGTTCAACAGGCCGATTTTCCACGCGCCATTTGCCGAAGCCGCCATCGAGGAGGATAGCTTCCGGCGCGCCGATCCAACGCATCATCCACCACAAGCGGAGAGCGATAGAACCGGCTTTGTCGTCGTAAATCACAAGTTTGGTGCGCGGACCGATTCCTTTGCTTGCCAAGACCGAGACAAATCGTTGGGGATCCGGCAGCGGGTGACGGCCTAAACTTAGATCGGAACGATCCGACAGATCCGTATCCAGATTGAAGAAAAGCGCTCCCGGAATGTGCCCGCGCTGATACAGCTCGCGCGCGGCATGGGGTGATTCCGCTTCCCAACCGACATGCGCGATAACAAGCTGCGGATCATGCAGATGATCGGCAAGCCATTCCGTGCTGATTAGAAGCGACATGCTACTTAGGCTTTCTGGAAGATATGATGAATCCCGCGAGCAAGCACGCGGCGGCGTTGGACTCCAGCACGTGAACTCCAATCTCCCGCAATCCGCATACAACCGTTGAACGATTCTGCGGATCCCGATCCGTTCCGGTTACGGAACACACGACAGGCAAATGCCGCTGATTCTGCGCGGCAATATCCTGCGCTCTGCGAATAGCCGGGACGATTTCCGAAAGCGGATCTGGATGCGAACCGAAACCCAACACGATGTCCAGCAATATTACGGCGGTTTCGGGATTTTGCGCTTCCTCAATAATGCGCTTGTTGCGGAGTGAATAGTCAATCATTGGATGCGGACGCCCGACCGTGAATTCGTCCTCGCCCAAGTCAATCAACGTATGCCGCTCGCTGTGCAAGCTGTCCTTTAGCTTCTGCGATTTCCCGGTTGGCGCGTTGGAATATATGTCGGCAATATATTCTTGCAGCAATACTTGCGCTTCATAGCAAAACGTGCCGCCGCTGAAGAGACCGCGAATATATTTTTGCGTGGAATAAAGCCGGTCGGATTCGAGTCTGGCTGTCGCAACCAATTTATCTTTCTGCTGAGAAAGCGAATCCGAAATTCCTTTAGGATCTTGTCCGCGCGAATAAGAGACGGCAAGACTCGCAGCCTCGGCCAGCGACAAGGCCGGAATCATTCCATACTTTTTAAGTGCGGTTGAATCCGCCCCCAGAAAAACGGCAATCACCGGCTTACGAATATCGCGCATTTCAACAGTGATCTTCTCGAGGACTGAAGGGTGTGGAGGTTTGGACACTAACAGAATCACTTTGGTTTGCATATCCGCCGCAAGCCGCCGCAGCGTCTCGATGAACATCAAGCCGCCGACTTCTTTTTTTATGTCGCGGCCGCCCGTGCCGATAGCCTGCGAAATTCCCGCGCCCGCATTGGAGATCAGGCAGCTCACTTCCTGCAAGCCCGTGCCCGCCGCCGCCACAATTCCGATATTGCCGCGTTTGACAACATTCGCGAAAGCCAGAGGCACTCCGTTGATGATGGCCGTACCGCAATCTGGCCCCATGACCAGCAAGTCGTGCTCGACCGCATACTGTTTCAAGGCGATTTCCTGCTCCAGCGGGACATTGTCGGAAAACAGCATGACGTTCAATCCGCGATGCAGAGCATTCATGGCTACGTCGCCCGCGTATCGTCCCGCCACGGAGATCAGTGCTATATTGGCTTCGGGTAAAATCTTTAATGCGGAATCCATGTTGCGCGGTAATGGCGCGGAGCCGGAATCCGCGTGTTTCCTCACGGATTTTAAAACAGTATTCACTTCCGCGAGAGCTTGATCCGCGCGGGATTCATCTTCGGCTTTCACGGCAATGATCAAATCAGCATCTGCGGCGGATTCAAAAATATCGAGCATCAAACCCGACGCCGCAAGGATATTCCGGTTTTCCCTCGTGCCCATTACCACCGCGCTGTCCAGCACACCGGGCAGCTCATTCAGCTTGCGCGCCGCCATCATCAGCGTGACGGAATCGTAATACTCGCCCTTTTTTATGATGCCTTTAACGTTCATTTGATTTGATATGGCTTAACCCAAAAACCAATCCCGCGCCGAAATCCGCGCCGGATGTTGCACCGATGGAAATAAGATTTTGTGCACCAGCCATAATCCTATTTTCATCCGTACTGAAGATGGCTTGAATCGCTTGTTTAGCTTTCTCGTTCACCCGACCTTGATAGGCATAGCACAACATCGCTGCGGCAAGCCGATTCTCGGACAGGGCCGCTGCATAAACTTCTTCGATGGTTTCCTTGTAGTGATACAGGTTGAGCTTCTGCAGTATATGGAACGCGATAAGCAAACCCGCAACGAAATCGTCGCCGCTGGGGGTAAATCCGAAACCATGTCCCTTGATTCCCTTAACACCGTCTAACAGCAGTCCCATCTTGATCACTTTAATACTGGTGCGAAAACAATCCGCTAAAACACTCTCGAAATCCGATTCGAAAAAAGGCATTCGGGTTTCATCAAGTAGAAATAGCATGCTTTTCTCCGGAGTGCATTTCCGAAGACAAGCATTAAAGCACGATACTCCGGTTTGCAAGCGATCCTTCCGAACGGTCTCCGGAATTTCCACTCGTGAATCATACCGAAGTGAAACGTCAAGCCGCAAACGGATGTCTCCGACTTCAAGACCGTCGGCGGCGATTCGAATGACTTCGCTGTTCAGCCAGATTAAATTTCTCACGACGATATTGACCGGGCCT
>RPQS01000195.1 GCA_003818605.1 Candidatus Zhuqueibacterota bacterium
AATTCCCCGGCAGGCCGCCCGCGCCTGCGCACCCGCCAACCATGCGTCCAAAGGGCCGCCGGCGTCGAAATTTGTCAACACTGCAATCTAAGCGACCCATGCCAAAAAAGCAACCGCCTGCAAGATCCCCCCAAAACCGGGGAGGCACATGGCTTGCTAATATTGTCTGTGAGATGTTTCGGATGTGATACGCAACGAACAGGTCAAAGTAGTACACATTTATGCTTGCCATCATCGGATTTGCAGTCGTCGCGCTGGGTGTCGTTGGAGGCTTTACGCTGGGAGGCGGAAAGCTCCTCGTTCTTATCCAGCCCGCCGAGTTTATCACCATCGGTTTCGCCTCCGTAGGCAGCCTGTTGATCTCCGTCCCCATCAAGACCTTGAAAGTGCTGGTCGGCGACGTGCTGGGCATCGTCAAAGGCAAGGGAACCGACAAGACGATTTACATCGAGGTGTTGCAGCTTCTCAACGACCTGTTTCAAATCGCCCGCAAGGACGGTATCATCGCTCTCGAACCCCATGTCAACGAGCCGCACGAAAGCGCGGTTTTCAAACGTTACGAACGCATCCTTCACAATCACTCGGCTCTGCCGTTTATTTGCGATACCATTAAACTGTTCCTCGCGGGTTCCGTCCCCGCCCATGAAATCGAAATGCTGATGGACGCGGAAATAGACACCCACCACGAGGAAGCGGGCATTTCCCCGGCTACGCTGGCCCGCGTGGGAGACTCTTTGCCCGGATTGGGAATTGTAGCCGCCGTGCTGGGTATCATTATTACGATGGGTCACATGGATGGCGGCGCGGCCGTAGTCGGCCATCACGTGGCCGCCGCGCTCGTAGGAACGTTCCTCGGTGTGCTCTTGGCTTACGGTTTTGTGAATCCCATGGCCGCCAATCTCGAAACCAAGAATCGCAACGATTCGCGGCTCCTGCACGTTATCAAAGCCGGCATCACGGCTTTTGCCAAGGGCATGGCGCCCTCCGTTTCGGTTGAATTCGCCCGCCGCTCGATCTTCCATAGCGAACGTCCCACGTTCGAGGAAGTGGAAGAAATGATGCGCGCGGCCAAGAAGAATAACTCAGCAGCAGCCTAAACCATGTCCGACGCTGACCATCACGACGAAGTTCCGGTAATACGGATCGTAAAAAAGATCCAACACGGCGGCCATCACGGCGGCGCGTGGAAAGTCGCGTATGCCGACTTTATCACCGCGATGATGGCGCTCTTTATCGTGCTCTGGATTTTGGGTCAGTCCGAGGAAACGAAGAAATCCGTAGCGGGATACTTTCGCAACCCCGGAGCCTCGCTGATTTCCGGCGGCACTCCCGGGCAGCCCGCCCGCATGACCATTCAGCAGAACGGCTCGGGTGTGGATCCGAGTTTGATCAATTTAAAAGACGATCCCGTCCGCCAGCTCGAAGAGGAAGCCGATAAACTGAAAGCGATGATCGAAGAACAGCCGGATCTCAAAGCGCTCACCGGCCAGATCAGCGTGGAAGTCACCCCCGAAGGCGTACGCGTTGAAATCAACGAAAGCGAACACGAAGCTCTTTTCGAAAGCGGCAGCGCCGCCTTATCGCAGAAACTGATTGACGCTCTGCGGGTCTTGGGGCATGAATATTCGAAAATGCCCAATAGCGTCGTGATCGAAGGACATACCGATTCCTATCAGTATTCCGCAAACAGCAGCATGACCAACTGGGAGTTGTCCACGCAGCGCGCCACCGAAGCCCGCCGCGTACTCATCGGCAGTGGACTGAAGGAAGATCAAATATTCATGATCCGCGGCTTTGCCGATCGCAAACCGCGATTCCCCGATACCAAAGATCCGCGCAATCGCCGTATCAGCATGCTGCTGATGAGTCCGGAAGGGCTGCGCATCGCCGGCGGCATAAACGGCGCGGCCAATGGGCATGCGCTCACGCCGATTCCGTCCTTGTCCATCGGTAAAAAAGAGAGCAAACCGTGAGGCAGGGAGCGCGCATTCTATATCTGCTTCGCTCCGGCGAGAGCCGTCCGCCGGAAAGTCTGATCCGGGCGTCGGGCAGCATCCATTTGCTTCGCGCGGGCACCGGCCCCGACGGACCGACGCGCGAATACGGGCCGCAGCTTATCGCCTTCCGCGGACCTTATGATTTCGATGCCCGCGCCGCTATCGAAGCCGTCTCCTCGCTGGAATTGCCCGTCCTCTGTTTCGGGGAATCCCGCTCGGAAGCGCTGGCCGCGCATGTATCGGAGCACATCTCCGTGGAAGATTTGCGGACGGTGCTCGATCTTCTCGTTTCGATCTCCAATTCGTTTCAACTCAGCGCGACCGAGTGCCGCGCCGAGGATATGGGGCAATGCCGCGGGCGCGTCATCGAAGATCTGATCCGCCTGCTGGAACATCTGCTCGCGCTGCGCATTCCCGAATATCCCGAACGTTCAGAACGGATTTTCGAAGCGTCGCTGTGGATCGGAAATCACCTCTGTCTGCCGCCGCACGAACTGAAAGATTTGCTGCGTGCCGCGCGGCTCCGGGAAATCGGCAAGCTGGGTTTGCCGGACAAGCTCCTGTTCACGCCGCTTCACGAGCGCACTCCCGATGAACAACAGTCTTACGACCGCTATCCGATTCTGGGCGCGCGCGTGATCGGAGAATTGCCCGCCTTTCGCAACGTCGCTCATATGATCGAAAACCAGCTCGAAAACTTCGACGGCAGCGGCCCGGCCGGCTTGATGGCGCATCAAATTCCGCTCGGGTCGCGCGTACTGCGCGTGGCCAGCGCTTTTTCCACGATTCTCCACAGCAAAGACAAAGCGCGCTCGGCGGCGGATGTCATTAGCATTCTCGATAAGGGACGCGGTTCACTCTACGATCCGCTGCTGGTGAAACTGGTCGAGAATTTCCACAAAGTGGAAAATAACGAAGCGTATAAAAAAAATACGCGCTGGGTGCGCATTGCCGATTTGGGAGAAGGCATGGTGCTGGCCGAAGACATGTGGAGCCGCACCGGTATGAAGATTATCCCCAGCGGCACGCGGCTGACCAAACATATTCTGCGCATTCTGGCGCAATTCCCGATTGATCCGTCTCTGGAAGCCGTTCAAGTGGTCGCGTAATACAACGGCACGCTTATAGAAAAAGCCCCGGCATGTGCACCGGGGCTTTTCATTGTCGAAAACTGAAGCGCGCTTATTTCACGAGCAGCATCTTGCGGGTGGCTTTATAGGCATCCCCGACTTGAATGCTGTAGAAATACAGACCGGACGTCAATTGCGCGCCGTCGAAATCCACGGAATGATGGCCGGGATTCATGTCGCGATTGACTAACGTTGCGACTTCCGCGCCTAATGGATTGTATACCTTCAACGTCACATTGGCCGCCACCGGTACGTCAAACGAAAGCCGCGTGGCCGGATTAAACGGATTCGGATAGTTCTGAT
>RPQS01000196.1 GCA_003818605.1 Candidatus Zhuqueibacterota bacterium
ATGGTTACATCTATACTTCACCGGTTGGCCATTATCCTAATGGAGTCAGTCCCGCCGGCTGCTACGATATGGCGGGGAATGTCCTGGAGTGGTGCGAGGATGATTGGCATGGAAATTATAGCGGCGTTCCCACGAATGGCAGCGCCTGGATCGACTATCCTCGCGGACCCTATCGCATCTATCGGGGCGGTGCCTGGTACTATTTTGACGTGGACGCCAGGTGTGCCGTTCGCAGCAACACATTCGCATATATTTCCTCGTGGTGGCTCGGATTTCGTTGTGCCATGACTCCGTAGAAAACGGCATAGGTTCCCATTATTTCCAGCCCCTGCATGCAAGGCGACACGATGGGAAACAGTGATCCAAGAACAGGCTCCTCGGAAACGGGGAGCCTGTTTCCGAACTATTGATTTGGTGTGCTTTTATACGAGGTGTACTGCACCCCGTATTTTGCCCACGATCTCCATGAAAATCCTTGCTTGCGGATACTATGCTAAGGGTTTTTACATGTTGTAGAAACAGCATTTACCGAGCGCTGTGTCATAGTTCATTGACTCTTGGGAAATAGTTTACTAAGTTGAATCATTGCAAGAGGGGGCAAGTTGACGGGATATGCCCTTCTTAAGGGTATATGACAGTTCCGGAAAGCCATTCGCCGATTTTTACTTAAATTTCCCCCTGATTCCAATGCTGTGCAAACGGGAGGCGATCATGAAACGGGCAACATGGCTGGGTTGTTGTTGGATGACCGCTATGCTGGGAATGGCTGTGTGGGCGTCGCGGCCTTCCCCGGAGGATCCGCCTTTTCCGAACGCGACCATGAATCGGGACAATCCGTACGGCTGTTCCGGACGGCCGCTGTATCCGCATGAACAAGTCGGCGTGCAGAGAGCATGCGACAGTATTGCCAGCCGCGGGCTGATGTTCATTTATCGGGATGCGGATAACGTGGCATGCACGCTGTATACTCCCGTGGTCGCGGACGTGATCCGTCAGCAGATGCAAAGCGGGCGAATGAAAGCGGAAACACTGGCAACAAAGGGCCGGAGGGGACGCGGATTCGTAGCTCGCACGCAGCCGGACAGCCTGGAATCCACTTGGGGAGATCTGATCAACATCAGCGCCGATCTATTGTCGGAATGGGCGATCGTGCCTTCCAAGACCAAATATCTCGAAGAAGTGCTGATTCATGAATACATTCATAAGCGGCAGGACAGTCTGACGTGCCGGAATCTTCGCCATGCCGAGGCGGATGCCTGGCGCGCCACGATGACATGGAAAGACACCATGCATTGGAATCCCGGCGATCAGCACTATAAGGATTGCCGCCATACGATGCTGACTTGGGAGTCGCGATATGCGAGCGGCACGGACTACGTGCGGTTCTGGAATCCGCGCGGCGCGGGATCGAAATTATACGGGATTATCCGCGATACATCGGCACTGGGCGAAGACACGCTGATCTCGTTCGACTACGGCGATATCACGCGGCATTCCTATCCGTTAGGCGCGACCCGCGGATCGGATTTGATGATTCTCAGCGATTACCTTCCGTTCGGACCGGGCCACCATTTGGCGATGGTTTTCGGAAAGGCGGCGGGTTTCAACGTGTCACGAATTCTGTGTTTCAATATTAGTGATGACGGCATCATCGGACCGACGGATACGCTCGATTTCGGATCGCCGATTGAATCTCCGATGTGTTTTTATGCCGCTGCGCAGTCCGACGACCCCGGACTGTTTTTTGTGCTCGACACGTTGAATGACCGGATTGTGAATTTGTTGGACACAGACGCGGATCGGATTCCGGATTTTATCGTGAGCGTTTACGGCGACGCGGCCTGGCCGGGCTTTTCGGCGCTGCAATCGGCGCGGGGAATTGCTCCGACCGAACATCCTTTTCTGGGGCCGGGCTTGACGTGCAACGAAGAGGACGTGGATTTTCCCGACATGGTTTATCCGTACGGAACGGTGTGTTTTCTGCCCGACCCCAACGGCGATTTTCTGGCCGATGCCCTGCTGATTCTGCCGACGTATGAGTTTTTAACGTTCATGCCCGCCCTTCAGGAACCGCTTCCGCGGGCGGGAGACGCATCCGTTTCGATCTATGGAACGTGGCAGCACGCGATTGCCGTGCATACGTGCGACTCGCTGGCGGATACGCTCTATCAATTGATCGGATCGGTGCAAATGACACACGGCATCAATGCCGTGTGTGCGCTGTCCGCCCCGCTTGGGGCCGGGCAGTTCATCATTCCCGTGGACTTGGAAACCGGCGAGCGCCCGCTGCTGCCCACGGAGGTCGGTATCTCGTCGGGAACTGACCGAGAGCGGAGTTATCCGCTTCCGAAGTATCCGCGTTTGCACCAAAACTATCCGAATCCGTTCAATGCCGCAACAATGATTGCGTATGATCTTCCCGCCGACGGCAAAGTGACGCTGCGAGTTTACGATATTGTGGGGCGGGAATCGGCGGTACTGAAGGACGGCTTTGTGGAAGCGGGGAGTCACCGCGTGATGTTCGACGGCAGCGGTTTGGCTTCGGGAATCTACTTTATACGTCTGGATGCGGGAGGCATTACGCAGACGAGGAAATTCCTGGTGTTGAAATAGGTTTTCCGGTTAACAGCCAATAACTGCATAACGAGAATCCGGAGTTGAAAGATGAAACGTTCATTGACGAATGTTGTCTTCTACGCGGTCATTGCGTTTGCAGCGGCGGTGACTTTCGCACAGCCCAATCCCGACACGCTCTGGACTCATACCTATGGGGGAAGCGGCTACGATGGAGCCGGGTGCATTCAGCAGACCGCCGACGGTGGCTACATTTTAACGGGAACCACCGATTCGTTCGGAGCGGGTTTACACGATTTTTATCTGGTGAAAACGGACAGCCAAGGCCAACCTCTTTGGACTCGGACCTACGGTGGGAACAACCATGACCGAGCCCGATGCGTTCAACAGACCAGCGATGGCGGTTACATCCTGGCGGGAACCACGTGGTCGTTCGGCGCAGGAATTTACGATCTCTTCGTTGTCAAGACGAATGCCCTAGGCGACACACTTTGGACGCACACATACGGAGGGAATTACGAAAATGAAGCTTTTTCCGTCCGGCAAACCGCTGACGGCGGTTATGTCGTGTGTGGATTGAAGTATTCCGTTTCGAACTACAATGATGCGTACATCGTCAAGACAGACAGCCAAGGCAACCCGCTTTGGACGCGAACTTATGGAGGACGCGGTTCCGATATCGCTTACTCCATTCGACAGACTGCTGACGGGGGATACATCGCAGCGGGAGGCACCAGCTCTTACGGTACAGGCATTCCTGTCAGCTCGAATTGCTGGCTGCTGAAGACGAATCGTCAGGGAGATACTCTCTGGACGCGCACCTATGGGGGAAGC
>RPQS01000197.1 GCA_003818605.1 Candidatus Zhuqueibacterota bacterium
AAATCGCCGTCGCCGTCGGCGTCCCCTGCATTCACCGCATAGGCGCCGGTGGCCGATCCGAATAAAGTAGATGCTTCAAACCGGTCCTCCGTTCCCGTACCGGTGTTTCGCAGCAAGATAAAACGGTCCTCGCGATACCCGGCTACAACAATATCCGCATCGCCGTCGCCGTCGAAATCTCCGGCCGTAATTCCTTTTAATTGTCCGGCGGCACTCGTGTAAACCGTATAGACGGAGTATCCGCCCGGTCGGTTCTGAATCCAGAATACATGGTAAGACAACATGCTCGAAGCCGCGATATCCAAATCCCCGTCGCCGTCAAAATCAGCCGTGGTTGCCGCATAGGCCGATAGTGCATTGTACGTGATGACTTCTCGGGCAAAATCCTGCGCATACAGAAAAGGCAGGCCGTAAAGAAGTCCGGCGGCCATCGCGATGATGATCACTTTGTTGTTCGGCCTCCGCATGTGCCTTCCTCCTATCGAACCAGCATCAGTTTCGCAGTATGCTGCCGGACTCCCGCCGCCAAACGCAGAAAATATATTCCTGATGCGGCGGCCTTTCCGTCTGCAGTACCGTCCCAAATCATCGTATACGCACCGGGGGTGTGAACACCCGCCGCTAAAGTCTCAACCAGCCGGCCCTGAATGTCATAAATCTCCAGCCGCACGTCTTCCATTCTGTCCAGCGTAAATCTCAGCGTCGTTGTGGCGTTGAACGGATTGGGAAAAGCCGGAAGCAGAGCAAATTCCAATGGAATCGCCGCCGGTTCTTCCGCATCCGATGACCACGTAATAAACATCCATTGTTCCCGCGACGGAATCGTCATCGGAGGAATGCAGCTGGTCGCGGTCACGTACCATTCGACCGTGTCCGCCGCGCCGATGAGCGGATTGCCTGTGAAATTCACTGTGATAAACGTATCCCGCAATCCGGCCATCGTCTGTGCCGTGTCCGCCGCCAGAAAATGTATCGTATAGGTCAGCGTGTCGTTGCGGTCCGGATCCTGTGCTCGTTCCCAGCGAAAAACCGTATACGGCCGTGCCAGTGTGCTGCCGCTGTCTGGTTCCGCCAAACTGAACGGCTGCGTGGAATCGGGTACCGACGTGCAAAACCTCCAGTGCCGCTCCCGGCAAATCCGTCTATGCCCTTGAAGATCTTCCGCCAGGACGCGCCAATACATCCACATATCATCCAATTCCGAAATCCACACTGCCCGCGTGCTGTCCAGCGGACCCAACACCGTGGTTGCTGTGTCCGTGAATAACGTATCCCGGCTAAGCCACACCTGATATCGAACCGTATCCTCCGCATCCGGATCAACGGCTTCCGCCCATCGCAAGATTACGGAATCCGTTTCCAGTGTATCGCTATTGACGGGAGCCGCTAACGAAAACATGAGCGGCGGATGTTCGCCCGGGGAACACGGATCCGGCTCTGTGACCACATATAAGCCGTGATCCTCTTCTGTGCGAATCCGGCCCACGGCATGATAACGATAGAGCGAATCCTGCACCACGTCGGCCAGTTCTGTATAGGACGCCGCGTCCAGAATTATACTCCACAAACTGTCTCCCCCGCGCGAAATTTTCATAAGCAGTCCGCGATGGCGACTCGTCGCCGGGTCTTCCGACCATCCCGCAATGACCAGACCGCTGTCCGGTTCGATGGTAGACGCGATCGCTTTCGGATAATCGTTGGCTGCGGTGCCGTACGTGCGCGACCACAAACTGTCGCCCGCGTCATTCGTAGCTAATACGAATATGTCCCACAATCTCGCTCCGCTTCCATATTGTCTCCATCCTCCGATCATAATCGTAAGATCCGCCGACAGCCTGATCGCATCTGTACATAAGTCCTGCCCGGCATGAACAAACCGTCTCACGCTGCGCTGCACTCCCAGCGTGTCCGTGCGCACGGCCTGGAAGTCCCGTCCGTTGAGCGTGTCCGAACTGTCGGATGTTGCATATAAAAACAGCAGCGAATCTCCATCCGTGCCCATCGCATTGACCGTCGAGCCTTCGCTGAAAACGCGCGACCACTCCACTTGCCCCCCCAGGGAAATGCGGACTAAAGAAAGGTCGCCGTTCGCACCCATCGTCGGTGATACCTGTCCGCCCAAATACAGCCAGCCATCCGGCTTTTCCAAAAGTGCGCGGCCAACATCCGCCGTCGTGTTCCCGCCGAATTCCCAGTTTTCGCTTAACTGCCCGTTCATCAGGATCTGCCGGATGCGGTAGTCAACTGTCGTGTTTTCGGTTGTGTACCCCGCCATCAACGCTCGTCCGTTCGAGGCGCGAATCATGGTTTCGCAGTGATCGTAGCTGCCGTACAAACGTGACCATTCCGGCTGCCCGACAGGGTTAACACGAACGATATAGAATTGAAATTGAATCGTGGTCCCGGTTCCGGCCAGGAGCACGTGCTGCGGTGCACCACTCGAATCTTCCAAAACCACCGAGACAAATGACCCTCGCTCTGTATAGCTCTGGATGGACAGGATATCCGGCGGCAAAGCCCTTGTCTGCCCGGATATAATGAAAACCATTACAACGGCGATAAACCGAAGAGGCATACGATAAATTGAATTTAAACCGCAGGATTTGGAGATATCCACGAAATGCGTCCCGGTCTTAAAGTCATGTAGGCCGTGAAAAACACCACTGATGCATCCTGCAAACGTATTCGCGAAACGCCCATCAGCGGCAGAATTCCGCGCCCAGAATGCTTCATCTAAGCATTTAAGGTACATATTTTCTCATACTTTGTCAAGCAAACATGCCTCTATACTCAGCGGCACCGGATTTGCACTTCTTATGGCGACAAATACGATTTATGCTAATCCGCGAGAGGAGTTATGTCACGTTTCTGGAGAACCGCTACTCTGGGCTGCGCCGTCATCGCCGTTCTGGGCGGAACGCTGTTGCTGATGGGCAACCTTCGGGGATCGAGCGCACAGTCCGTTCATTCTGAGCAGGCTCGCGTGGAAGCGCTCGCTCATCTTTGGGAATCCCGGCTGGAAATGGCTCGATCCACCTTTCGTGACCAAGTGGTGCGACATGGCCTGATGGCCGTCTTGGATCATCCGGAAGAATGGTCCGAATGGCGTGTACAAACTAAATTCGAATCCATGCGCAGCACATGGACGAAAGAATTCGGCGTGCCGCGCGCTATCGCTCTCTTCTATCCCGACGGCAGCCTGCACTCCGCTTTCGGCGATACCGCCCGCTTGTCCGAAGCTTTACTCAGTGTACGACATTCGGATGGAATTGATCTGACCGTATTGGGACGGAACGGGCCTCAGAAGGAAGTTCTGGCGTTGCAGTATTATTCGGCGGCA
>RPQS01000198.1 GCA_003818605.1 Candidatus Zhuqueibacterota bacterium
GACTCTATCTGTTTGACCCCGTCCCGGCTGATTTAGCCCGACTCTTTAACACGACTTCCACCTAAACCCTCACCCCACGGCACTATACATTAAGACAGTAGTGGCTTCAGCGGGGGGATGAGAACCTATCTCGAAATAGTGTGAAAGCTGAGCGAAAGGGTTTGCTCAAATGAATCAAATTGCTCAATAATCTCGATTTGCACAAACCGATTCTGGCCGGGTTGCGACCAACACCCAGGAGGGTGTTGGCTAGTTTTTAGCCCGGCTCGGCGATCAAAGACACGCACTTTCGTTATTTCAGGATAGGCCCGAAAGGGGGGATCATTTTTCGAGTCTCAAGTCTATAGTCTCAAGTCTTTTTTTTTCGAGCCTACCCACATCCCCTAAAATACACAATATCCGCTGTCAAGGCAAGACTTCTGGCCGTCTTCGGTTTATTCCCCCCTCTGGCTCGATATTTGTACTATTTATCCAGACCCCCCGCCTGTTGCGGGATTTCCTCACAAAGCGTACATTGTACTTGCTGCCATGAGCAGTAATATAGCATCAAAAAAGACTAAATAAAGAGAACACAAAATGTTCCGTGCTGAAGACAGCATGCGCCGCCGGACCGTTGCCATCCTTGTAGGAGGCGGCCCGGCCCCCGGAATCAACGGCGTGATCCGCTCCATCACCATCGAAGCGGTCAATTCCGGCCTCCGCGTGATCGGCATCTATGACGGTTTTAAGTGGCTGGCCCGCGGCGATTCCAGCCGCACGACCGAACTCCATACCGAAAACGTGAGCCGCATCCATTTCCTCGGCGGCTCCATCCTGCGCACCAGCCGGGATAATCCGACCGAAACTCCCGCCAAGATGGAAGCTACTGTCCGCGCGCTGACTCAGCTTGAGGTGGACTATCTCATCACCATCGGCGGCGATGATACGGCCTACTCTTCGCAGCGCCTGCATGAACTCGTCGGCGTGCAGATTCAAATTGCGCACGTACCCAAAACCATTGACAACGATCTGCCTCTGCCCGGCGATATGCCGACGTTCGGTTATGAAACCGCGCGCCACGTGGGAGCGGAAATCGTCCGCACGCTCATGGAAGATGCGCAAACGACCAACCGCTGGTACTACGTTGTCAGCATGGGCCGCAAGACCGGCCATCTCGCACTCGGCATCGGTAAAGCCGCAGGCGCGACATTAACCATTATTGGCGAAGAATTCCGCAATCGCAAGATCAGTTTCACGACCGTTTGCGATATGCTGGAAACTTCCGCCATTAAGCGCATGGCGATGGGCCGTCCTTATGGAGTGGCGGTTTTAGCGGAAGGAATCCTCGACCGCATTGATAAGAACGAACTCATGCGCGTGGCGGATCTCGATTACGATGCGCACGGGAATATTCGCTTCTCAGAAATTGATCTGGGCCGCATGCTGAAGAACGAAGTCAGCCGCCGCATGAAAGAGCGAGGTATTCCCGCCACGCTGGTTGCCAAGGACATCGGCTACGAACTGCGCTGCGCATCGCCCATTCCCTTCGACCGCGAATACGTGCAGGATCTCGGCTATGCCGCCGTGCGCTATCTGCTCAACGGCGGTTCGGGAGCCATCGTGGCCATCAATCGCGGCAAAGTCATTCCGCTGAGCTTTCAGGATCTGGCCGAGGAAGGCAGCGGCCGGCTGCGCATCCGGCAGGTGGACGTGGATTCCGATTCGTACAAAGTAGCCCGGCAGTATATGGTCAGACTGGAGCCTTCCGATTTTTCTGAGGTCAAAAGCACAGCCCGTCTCGCGCTCATCGGCAAATTGAGCAGGGATGAATTCGAGAAGCGGTTCCGTTATCTCGTAAATGACCCGCCCGTGAAACCGGAGACCGATGCGGAAAGCGGTGGCTCCAGTGAAACCGCGTCTCCGCCGGCTTCCGCCTAAGTAAAATTATCTGTCCGCCATTCGGCAAAAACACGTTGTACGAAAACGCCCCCGCATCCGAGGGCGTTTCTGTTTTCCAACTTTGAATGACTAATATCGGTGGTTCGATCCGAATGCCGGACATGATGGTCAACAAATGGAGCGTATTTTGCGATTTATTAGACATCGCATTTGGAATGCGATCTTTCAAGGAGAAGTGAATGCTGGATCCCGCGCCGTTTAAAACGTGCCCGTTCTGCAAGTACGAGTGGTTGGATCGCTATGAATTCGTGCTCGATCCAAATCTTCTGGTCAACGGATATCAGTCGGATTTCATCAATGCCGACAACGGGCTGATTTTGCTGACGCATGTCATTCCCGATTGCCGCACCACGCTGGCCGTGCATATCCGTCATTTTAAGGACTTTTATAAAGGTCCGGTGTTCGATATGCTCTTAGCCGGACAAACGGCATGTTCCCGACGCTGTGTGGAACAGTCTGATCTCGAAATCTGTACCGCGCATTGTTCCATGCACTGGGCACGCGAAGTCCTGCAATTCATTCGTAAACATGAAGTCCCTCAGCACTTGTCCCGGGCGTTGGTTCTCGGAGGATAATTCGTCCTCGGTCGCTGGTTGGTGAATTCGATGTAGCCATATCACGACATGCTGCGTTTTTTCATCCGGCTTTGGCCGGATTTTTTATTTTCTGTCCACCGTAACTCGTTATTCCTGCGCACGCGACGGCACTCTTAGCCGCATGTTAAAATAGGAACTTTTCTTGCACTGAAACCGGCGAACCGATTCCACCGAGAAGCAGCCGCGTTGACGAACGGCATCGGATTTATAGGCGCATTGGCCGTTGGATGAGCAGATTGATTTCCGGTGTTTTCCGGAGAGGCTGAAAGATGTTTTTAAGAATCCAGACCCGTATTATCGTGCTGACCACGTTGATCACCGCGGCGTTCGTCGCGATTCTGCACGTGCATATGTGGCAGCAGAAAGAACAGGCTTTGGCGCTGGTGCGCGAGCGGAAGCAGGAGCAAGCTGTTCTGTTTCAACGGGCTGTGGATGTTCTGGGCAAGAGCCTCCGGACTTATGCCTATGACTATTCTTATTGGGACGAAATGCTGAATTTCGTGAAGGCTCCCGAATTGGATCAGGAATGGGCGTATCAGAATATCACCACCTCGCTCCCGACCTATGGCGCTCAGTACGCCTGGGTGTATTATACGGATTACTCGCTGCATTTTGCCGTCGGTCTGGGTTCGGATTCGATTCAGGGAGACTTACCGATTCCCTTGGATAGTCTGAAGCTCTTGACCCAAACGGAAAGATTCCCTCGTATTTTTGTGCGTGTTCAGAAAGTGCTGTTGGAAATCTGCGGCGCC
>RPQS01000199.1 GCA_003818605.1 Candidatus Zhuqueibacterota bacterium
TAATTTTCGATGATCCCGTTATGAGCGAGAACGATCTTCGGTTCACCGTCGGTATGCGGATGCGCGTTTGTCTTGTTCGGAGCGCCGTGTGTAGCCCATCGGGTGTGTCCGATTCCCGCATGACCCGCTAAATTCATGGCGGACACTTTCTGTTCCAGATTCTGAACTTTACCGGCATCCTTCTCGATGATCAAACCATGATCGGAGAATATCGCCACTCCGGCAGAGTCGTAGCCGCGATATTCCATCCGCTTCAATGCTCCAAACAAAACGGGAACCGCTTCGCGTTTGCCGACGTATCCGATGATTCCACACATGCCGTAAATTCTCCACGATTGCAGTCAACCCCTCAGCAGGGTTGAATTTATTCCCACTCCACAGTTGCCGGCGGTTTGGATGTGATGTCGTATGCTACCCGGTTAATGCCGCGAACTTCATTGGCAATCCGATTGGCCGCTCTGGCCAAGACGTCATAGGGAAGCCGCGTAAAATCCGCCGTCATAAAATCGTCCGTATCCACGGCTCGCAGCACGCAGACGTTTTCATAGGTGCGGTGATCGCCCATCACACCCACGGCTTTCACCGGCAGCAATACGACAAAAGCTTGCCGCGTTCGGGAATACCAGCCGGAGCGCACAAGCTCTTCCATAAAAATGGCGTCCGCCCGGCGCAGCAGATCGCAGCGTTCTCGCGTGACTTCGCCTAATACCCGGACAGCCAAGCCGGGACCCGGAAACGGATGGCGCATCAGAATCGCATCCGGCAGTCCGAGCAACCTTCCTACCGCGCGAACTTCGTCCTTGAATAACTCTCGCAACGGTTCAATCAGCGTCAGACGCAGTGTATCGGGCAGGCCGCCCACATTATGATGCGACTTAATCGTGGCCGATGGCCCGCGCACGGAAACACTTTCAATCACGTCCGGATACAACGTCCCCTGCGCAAGGAATTGAACTCCCTCAACCCGCGCCGCCTCCCGCTGAAAGACGTCAATAAATGTGCGTCCGATAATCTTGCGTTTTTGCTCGGGATCCGTTACTCCGGAAAGATTGCGGAAAAATTCGTCGGACGCATCCACGACCTGCAACCGGATGTGCTCTTGCTTCGCCAGCAACTTCTCGATTTCCTGCCGTTCCTCTTTGCGTCCTAAGCCGGTATCCACGTGCAGGCTGATGAGCTGCTCCCCGATGGCTCTTCCCAGAAGAACGGCGGTGACCGTCGAATCCACTCCGCCGGAAACGGCGCAGAGCACTTTGCGGTTTCCGACCGTTGCGCGTATTTCGCGCGTTGCCAGCTCCACAAAGGACTCCATCGTCCAGTCTCCGCGGCAGCCGCACACGTTCGCCGCGAAATTACGCAGTAATTCTCCGCCCCGCGTCGTATGTGAAACTTCCGGGTGGAATTGTACTCCGAAAACCGGCTGTTCGCTGTGCGCAATCGCCGCCACTAAACCGACGTCGCTTCCCGCAATCTGATTAAGCGGTTCGGTGACGTGTTCGATATGATCGCCATGACTCATCCATACGTCCATCCGGTCGCCAAGTCCGTTCCACATCGCTTCATCACTCTGCAGCAAAATGGCCGCGCGTCCGAATTCACCTTGCTTCCCCGGCACAGCGGGAGATCCGAAATGCTGCCCGATCAGATGCATTCCGTAGCAAATGCCTAAAATCGGCAATCGGCCGCTCCATAGAGCCGGATTCGGATGCGGTGAATCCTTTTCATGAACGCTGGCCGGACCGCCGGACAGAATGATCCCCTTTGTTTCCGGCGTGAATAACAATTCTTCATTTACATTGAAAGGCAGAATCTCGCAATAAAAGCCTTTGTCGCGAAGTCTGCGCGCGATCAGCTGCGTAGTTTGGGAACCAAAATCGAGAATCGCAATTCGTTCTGCGTGCTTCACGCCTTCGCCTCCGCATGAAGCTCCAGCGGCCAGCGCCGCAATTCCGGCAGGAATTCGTGATGCGTGAAATCCAGTCGGATCGGCGTAATCGTTACGTAGCCTTCATGCAAGGCCGCGCTGTCGGTCTCTGTTTCCTGCAGCGGGACTTTCGCTCCGTCCATCCAATAGTAAATTTTCCCGCGCGGATCCGCTCGCTTTATGAAAGTTTCCTGGAATCGAGCTCTTCCCTGTCGAGTCGCACGAAAACCTTTGAGTCTCTCCAACGGCAGGTCAGGAACATTCACGTTCAATAACGTGTCGGCGGGCAAGCCGCGCGCAATGACCAAATCCACGACGCGGCGAGCGACCTCCGCCGCCGGTTCGAATCGCGTCGAAGTAAACGATCCAAGCGATACGGCAACAGACGGAATGTCGTTGATCGTACCCTCCGTGGCGGCGGAAACCGTCCCGGAATAAATCACGGAAATCCCCGTATTCTCGCCGCGATTCACGCCCGATAAAACCATGTCGGGTTTTTCCGGCATAAGTTCGGTAATCGCCAGTTTCACGCAATCGGCCGGTGTGCCGCTGATGGCATAGACATGATCTACGCCTTCCATCGTCCACGGGAAAAGCCGAATCGGTTCGGAAAGTGTAATCGCGTGTCCGACCGCGGATTGCTCCCGGTCGGGAGCAATCACCCACAGTTCGCCGTAATCACGCAGAGCCTCCACTAACGCGCGCAGTCCCGGAGATTGGATTCCATCGTCATTCGAGATTAGTATTCTCACTCCGACTGCTCCGCAGGCTGTATAAAAAATTTCAGCATGGTAATCAGCGTCGGCTTAATCTCGCTGCGGCTGATGATTTTATCGAGAAATCCTTTCTCCAGTAAAAATTCGCTGCGCTGAAATCCGGGAGGAAGATCCTGACCGATCGTCTGCTTGATAACGCGCGGTCCCGCAAAACCGATGAGCGCACCGGGTTCGGCGATATTCACGTCGCCCAGCATCGAGAAGCTGGCCGTCGTACCGCCGGTTGTCGGATTGGTGAGAATGGAAATAAACGGCAATCCCGCATCGGAAAGCTCTACCAATTTCACGCTCACTTTTGCCAACTGCATGAGAGACACTGCACCCTCCTGCATGCGCGCTCCGCCGGATCGCGAAATCGCAATCAGTCCGCGCCGGTCTTGAATGGCCCGGTTAACGGCTTGCGCAAATTTTTCCCCGACGACGCTCCCCATACTTCCACCCATGAA
>RPQS01000200.1 GCA_003818605.1 Candidatus Zhuqueibacterota bacterium
AAATCGTAAACCCAATTTCTATGTAAGACTAAGACGGTTCGAGCCACTCTCCCCCTATGACTGAACTATCCACACTCTGTTGACAGCATAATCCCAATATTCTCAATTTCTAAAAATTTCCATAAACTCGCTTGCACCTGCCGTCACATCGTAAGTGCTAAAACATGAAATCAGATTTCGTGTAGAGTGCATGGAAATGGGCTTAAGCCCATTGTTAACTCCGCTCGCGGTTAAATCAAATTCCAGACTCTATCCACGCTGATTTGCTGCATGCACCACGGCTGATCACTCCAACGGCAGCGGTGAGCACCGTGACCCGTGCGGGGCAGACAGCAGGGAACTCCGGCGGTGATGGCTTGGTGCGGTGAAGGCAATGCATAATCCACTTGCGTGCAGCCATAGAGTATAAGTACTCTTTGCGCACCTGCGGCGACAGCAAGAAAAGAAACACCGGTGTCGTTGCCGACGACAACATTGCAACGGGAAAGTAAAGCGGCAACTCGGGGAATGGGTTGATTGATGAAGGGAAGAATGCGAGGGGAGCGTGCGGAGATTTCAGAAATTATTTTCTGCTCACGAGAACCGCCGATGACAACAACAAAACCGTCGCGTTCGATAATCCATTTTGCCGCAAGTTCTGCGAAATATTGCGAAGGCCAACGCTTGGTTTCCCAAGCGGAACCCGGAATGAGTGCAAGCAGTGGTTTATCGTTGCCCTTGTTCTCTTTAATGAATCGCTCACTCCACTTGATTTCTTCAGGCGAGACCTCTACCAAGAGCGGAGCGGGTTCCGCTTCTGGAACGAGCGCTTTCAAGAGAGCAATTCGTCGCTTCACATGATCCGGTTCGACGGCCAGATCATTCTGCACGCGATATGTGAGGAAAATGCCGTCACCGAAGCCGCGATATCCGACGCGAACGGGGGCATGGGTCAGGAACGTAAGAAGCCTGCTGCGAAAGGAGGGGTGAGCATTCAGTACGCACTCGAAACCAGCCGCACGCAACTTGGAAGCAAGCCTCCAAAGGCTTGCCGCAGAACGATCACTCCCATGTTTGTCGAAGACCCAGAGGCGATTCAGGTAGGGATGATTGCGGAGAATGGATTCGCCACGAGGCGCGACAAGGGCATGCAACTCCGCTTTTGGCCAAGCTTTACGGACTGCACCAAGGAGCGATGTAGTAAAGACTACATCGCCCAGCCATGCCGTATCAATAATCAGGATGCGGGTGGGCGGGTTTTCCATCGGCGGTGCATCCAAAACCATTGTTCGGGAGTCTCACGTATAGCGGCCTCAAGGACGGCTGTCATGCGGGCGGTCAACACATCGGGATTGGTTTCACCCTCGGTGTCCATGCGGGTGAAACGGATATAGTATTTTTCTCCGGGTAATCTCCTGCTAAGAGCAAAAACAAGCGGCGCTCCGGAACGAATATGAAAGACGGCGGGACCGCGGGGAGCGGATGCTAACCTGCCGAAGAACGGGACAAAAGCCCCGTCTTCGTGGGCATCCTGATCTATCATGATGGCAACGAGCCGGTTCCGGCGAAGGGCTTGAAGGATGCCGCGAACCGCATCCGCCCGTTTAACGACCTCGATTCCGGCGGATTCGCGGTAGTGGTCAATCAGTTCTTCCACATCGCGATTGCTCTGTCTGGCTACGACAAAGGTGACGGGTAATCCTAACTGGGCGGCAATTGCCCCCATGACCTCCCAATTGCCGATGTGCCCGGAATAGAAAATACCGCCCTTGCCTTCGTGGAGGATCTGCTGGAGGACATCCAGACCGTCAAAATAGATCCATTTGCCGAGATCTTTTGTCGAAATGCGAGGCAGGGCTACGAAACTGACCGCCACACGGCCGAAATGCCGGTAAACCCGGGCACAAACCTGACGGACTGCCCCTGTCGGCATAGAAGGGAAGGCCGCTCGCAGGTTTTGTTCGGTAACTTTGCGGCGAATTCCAATAAGATAAATGAGTTGACCGAGAAAAGCCCCGCCTGCCGAGCGGGCACGACGAGGCAGCCAGCGGAGCGGAAGGGAGAAGAGAATCAGGGCAAAATACTGGAGCCGGTGGGAGATTTTGTGGTGCACGCGGAAACTGAAAATTCCTGAGTTGCGTGTAAATAAAGGCAATTCCACTGGAATGTCAAGGGTTGAAGATCGAAGACCTTGCGTTTTCGAGCAAAATTCTTAATTTGAACAGGATGGCGCACATGACGACCCCTTTGTTAATCTCATCAAGGGGTGTCGCCGCCGACGCGCTGGTCGAAGTAGAGGGCGGTGCCGATTTCGCCGATGACGTCATTTCGCGGCACCTCGGAGCATCCGGATTGAGAGGCAGCGACCGTGCTCTTGCGGCGGACCTTTTTTGGGGCAGTATTCGCTGGCGCGGACGACTGGATTCGGTCATCGTCCCGGTTTTTCACGGAGATTTCAGCCGGGCCCAACCGCTAATCCGCGTGCTGCTCCGCATGGGAGCTTACCAGCTTTATTGTCAGGATCGTGTTCCGGATCATGCGGCGGTAAGCCAGACGGTGGAGATCGCCGTTTCGCGGATGAATAAATCCGCCGCCGGTTTGATCAACGCAATTTTACGGCGGCTGGCTCGCGAACGCGAGCATTGGACGACGCCGCCGGAAGGATTGGATGAGACCGGGCAATTAGCCTTTTTACATTCGCATCCCCGATGGATTTTACGGGAATTGGCGAAGCGATTCAACGACGAAGAATTGAGCCGCGCGCTGGAAAGTCATAACACGCGCGCTCCGCTGACCGTAAGTGTAAACTACCTGCGCTGGGATGACGATCAATTTTTGAAGTTTCTGCGGGCGCGCGCGCTGCGTTTTGATCCCTCGAATTTGCTGCGCGGTTATTACCGGCTGCCGACGTCATCGCTCTTCCAGCTTCAGCCGCTGCTGGATGAAGGAAAAATTACCGTTCACGACGAGAGCGCAGGGTTGGCGGCGGAACTGGTGACGGCGGATCCCGGCCAGCGAGTACTCGATCTTTGCGCGGCGCCGGGCGG
>RPQS01000201.1 GCA_003818605.1 Candidatus Zhuqueibacterota bacterium
ACCGTTTTACCGTTATAAGCTGTATAGATGTCGGACGGACGATAGGCTTCGGGGCCGATGGAATTTTCCACCGCACCGATCACGCCGATCACGCGGCAAGCGGGCTTCAATTCAGCGACTCCGTACATGGCTGCAAGCACCGCCGCGGCTCCGCACATGTCGGACTTCATCTCATCCATCGAAGCAACCTTGATATTGAGACCGCCGGAATCGAACACGAGTCCTTTACCCACGAACGCGTACGTCTTCTTCGCGCCGCGCGGATGCCAGTCCATAATGATCAAACGCGGCGGCATGGCACTGCCTTTCGACACGGCCACCATCAGATTCATTCCGAGCTTAACCAGACTCTGCTTGTTAAGAATCGTAACGGTCAGTCCCAGCTTGGAAAGATGCTTCGCTTCGCGGGCAAGATACTCCGTAGTCACCACGTTGGCCGGATGCGTGCCGTATTCTCGCGCGCGATTCGTACATTCGGCGGCTACCTGCGCGCGATGCAGCATCCGGTCGGCAGCTCGCTTGCGCGCGGAGTCCGTGAGATAAAACGTAACGGATGCGAGTTCTTTTGCGTTCTCGTCCTTCTTCTTGTAGACATCGAACTTCCAGTTGCCGAGAACGATGCCGTCTACAATGGCACGGGTGACATTTTCAACGGAGAGATCGGAGGCGAGCCGCTCTTCGCTGAGCAGCACAAGCGTTTTCGCTCCGCAATCTCGAGCCGCGCGCGTCACCGCTCCGGCGGCCATACGCAGGCGCTTCCATTCGAAATCGCGGCGGGCGCCGAGGCCGTGCAGTATGAGTACAGGCGCGAGCGCGCGTTCGCTGAAGTGCTGCACGAGTTCATCCTTTCCGCCTTTGAATTTCGCGGCGGCGATGAGGCGCACAACTTCGCTCTTCGTCGCACGATTCAGCGACGGCAAGCGCGGAGATTTGATTTCATCATCAAAGAGAAACACCGCTACGGCGCCGGGGGCGCCCTTCACGGGGCCAAAGGCCGTCGCAATCTTCATGATTTACTCCGGATGGTGTGGTGCAGCGTTTTAACAGGCCGGTTATGTTCATCCACCACCACAACGGTCGGGCGATGGGATGCAATTTCTTCATCTTCGAACTGAACATAGGTGACAATAATGACGATGTCTTCGATATGCTCGAGCCGCGCGGTCGCGCCATTCATGCCGATGCTGCCGCTGCCGCGCTTGGCGGGAATCGCGTACGTGTCGAGCCGCACGCCCGTGGTCACGTTGTAAATGTGCACTCGTTCGTAGGGCAAGATGCCCGCCGCATCGAGCAGATTCTGATCAATGGCGCACGATCCTTCGTAGTGCAGGTTGACGTGTGTCACATGCGCTCCGTGGATCTTTGCACCCATCATTTCCCGTTTCATGGTTCGCCTCTCTTTCATCGCAAAGAAAATGCGTCAAGCGCGGCTTGCGCCGCCTAAACGCTGCACGGTCTCTGTATATTCGCGAATCAAGTTCTCCACCACCACTGCGGCGGGCAGAACTTCGCGAATGAGACCGGCGCTCACCCCCGCTTCCAATTGTCCCTCTCCCCACAATCCTTCAAAGATGCCTTTACGTTCTCGCTTCTCGCCGAGCAACGCGCGCGTCTCATCCGCGCTAACACCGCGTTTTTCGTAATCCACGCATTGCAGAGCGAAAGGAGTTTTAATCATGCGCGTAAGGCCGATATTTCGCAAAGCTAAAACCGTATCGGACTCACCCGCGTCAACAACGGCTTGTTTGTAGCGGTCGGAGGCCGAAGACTCAATGGTCGCAGCGAAGCGCGTGCCGATCTGCACTCCGTCCGCACCCAAAGCAAACGCCGCCGCCATCCCCCGCCCGTCGGCAATGCCGCCCGCGGCAATCACGGGAATTTTTACCGCATCGCGCACCTGCGGCACGAGCGTGAACGTGGGAATTTCATCCACACCGTTGTGGCCGCCCGCTTCCACTCCTTCGCAGATCACCGCATCCACGCCGCGCTCTGCGGCTTTCCTCGCAAGTTTCGCATTCGGTACGACGTGCACGGCAATCGCGCCCGCGCTTTTCAATTTCTCCGTCCACAGCGCGGGATTGCCGGCCGAATTGAAAAATATTTTTACCTTCTCTTCAAGGCAGACGTTCACCAAGTCGGAGACGTCCTTGCGCATGAGCGTGAGATTCACACCGAACGGAAACTCATCCCCGAGAGCGGTGCGCGTCTTTATTATATGCTCACGCAGCAGATCGGGTTTCATCGAACCCGAGCCAAGCAAACCCAACCCGCCCGCCCGCGACACGGCGGAGCATAGTTTCCATCCCGACACCCATACCATCCCGGCTTGAATGATGGGAAAGCGGATGTTGAAGAAAGAGCAGACAGGATTATTATTGAAAAGGTTGTCGGACATATGGATTCAGATTCCGGCCGGGTCAGGAGCCCCGGCTCGGCGGACAAACAGATTCCGGCAAGGTTAAGATTCAGCGGCCAACCGTTTATTCAGCATCTCAGCGTCATGAGCGATTTTTGTCTCGATCTTTCGACAGGCGTCGGTCAATGCCCGGTATTGCGCGGCCTTAAAATGCGCCATACCGGAAAAGCCAAAACCCCAGTATACGGCCACGTAGCCCCGCCCTTTGCCCGTATCCGTGTAAGAAGCGATCTTTTCACCAGTCCGGGAATAGACATCCGCCTGAAGCGTGACCGATGCCGAGGCTGAATAAAATGGAAAACCGAACAGATTCGATATTCCAAGCGTCAACAAAGACGGAACACCCCAGACCAGTCCTCCGAAACGGCTGCACTTCCGGTTCACGGATTTGAGCAGAACACAGCCGTTATAATCGGTACTATCC
>RPQS01000202.1 GCA_003818605.1 Candidatus Zhuqueibacterota bacterium
ATTTCGAGGCAGTTTAAATTTGGTGCGTATTGATTATCATAACGTTCAAAGGTTCGATATCCGTTGCTGTCAGGTCCGTATATGACGCTGCGTTCGGACTCCAGCCGAATGGTCAATGAAGTGATCTGATTATTGGGAACCAAGATAGTTGTATCCCGTACGGCATCATGGTAGGACGCTTGCACAACATAGGACGTATCTCCCGGCAGTTGGTATTCCGCAAATCCTAACGAGTCCGTTTGCTGCGGCAAGAGGATTGTTTGCGGCAGCAGGGTCTGAGCGCCTCGAACAGGAATGGAAGCCCCCGCCGTTACGCCGATGCGCAGCGTTCCCATCGGGGCCGCAATCAGAGAAGCATTCTGTATTACAGTGTCGCCGATGCTTACGATAACAGGAAGAGCTTGCGGCAGGTAGCCGAAACCGCTGAATCGCAGGTGAATCATCGAATCGCCCGGCACAACCATCCAATACGTTCCGTCGCTTCGCGTGCGTGCCCGGCGTAAGGTTTCGAGGCATTGGATCACGGCTCCGGATATAGGTTGACTCGATGTTTGACTCCGAACCGTGCCTGTAACAAAGCCTTGATTGGCTAACAGCATTTGAACCGCCGCAAAGGCATCCACGAATCCAAAACCGAAAGTATTGTCTTCGCCTATCGGATCATAGTCAATCGCACTGCGCATGAGTATGGATTTGATCTCGCGTGTCTCCGCGTCGGGAACCGCTTGCCGTAAAAGTGCCACAATACCGGCCACGTGCGGCCCCGCCATGGACGTTCCGTTCATGAAGGCGTAATTTCCGCTCGGGACAGAGGAGTATACATCCACTCCGGGAGCGCAGACTTCCGGTTTGGTAGCTGCGTAAGGCGGGCAGCCGCCCGGCCCGCGACTTGAAAAATTGGCGATAGGATAGGGGGGAGTCGGATAGTTCGTGGCATCTACTGCGCCGACGCAAAAAACGGTTACGGAATCAATCTCATACGTGGCCGGACTCCGCAAGGTTGCCGATTGCGGTCCCTCATTACCCGCCGAAAAGACCACAACAACTCCTGCGGCCTCACAATTGATGATGACGTTGTTATACAGCGGGTAGCAGTCTGTGTACCCCGGCATTCCGCTGCCGACTCCCCACGAATTTTGCACGACGTCGGGAACGTCTTCGATTGTGCTGGGAATGCCGTCCGGATCTACGAACCATTGAAAAGCGGCGAGCGCGGTATTGTCGAATTCGGGACTCGGTACTTCCGTGAACCGGCAGGCGATCCATGAAGCTTCCGGAGCAACGCCGATGGAATCATTCGAAACTTCCGAATTTCCGCAGATTGTTCCCATGACATGAGTTCCATGACTGTGGTTATCCGTTGGAAAAGCGGTTCCCAACGCGTCGTCTCGCCAGCAATGCGCAGCCGGAGCCGTTACTCCTCGCCAGCGGGACGCCAAGGCCGGATGGTTCCCGTCAACGCCCGAATCGAAATTGCCCACCAGACGTCCGGCTCCCGTGATCCCGTATTCATACCACACTTCCGGTGCGCGAATGGCGCGGATTCCCGCGGGTACGCCATGATTGAGATCGAGCGTTTCGCGCGATCTGGCCACGGACGGTTCCACGGGATGAATCAACGTGATTGCGAAGTTGGAATCAATTTTCTTTACATCGGTGCGACGGGCAATTTCCTCTAACACACTTTTCTTTGCGTGCAGCACAACGGCGTTGATGATCCAATACGGAGTATACCCGCTTATGCCGCCCGAAATCTTTTTCAGATCCAAATAGCGTAAAAAATCCTTCTGATTCTCCTCCGCTGTTTCCCGGAGAGTTTCCACGATGACTTGATGGCGATGCGCGCGCGATGCCCGCTGATCATGCAACTGCTGATCAAGTGCTCCGATGTCTGCTTGTTTCTGTAGGAGGATAATGACGCTTATATACGAATTCTCACCGGCGGCATCCAAGGCCAATTTCAAATCCGGACTAATCTTTTCGCTCGCCGCAAAGCCTGTCTGAGTGAAAAAGATAAATGCTAAAATAACAAGGATGAAGCGCGACATGTTGCAGTGGCTCCTATCACGGGATTTATTTGTGCTCAGGGGTGCGTAATATTTTGCGCAGAGGCATTCGGAATGATCTTCGATGCATCTAAAGTATAATGAACCTTTGACTGGATCGCAACACTTGCTTGAAATTATTATAATAACCTGTATTTTAAAGAAATATTTACAATTAATGAGGATTCACCGTCGCTTTTTTTCCCCATTCCCAATTCGATTCATTCCGAAAAAAATTCCGGAAGGCGCTTCTTCTATTGACTCCGGCACTGTTTGACATTAGATTAATAACGATAAAACTGAGATTTTGCGATTTTTGCACGATACAGACGATGAATTGGTCATATAAGAAAGGGACTGGCGCTATGTTTAGCTTACGAAGAGTTTTTCCGTTTTGGGTTGCGCTGTTCTTTGCTGTGTTGCTCACATCCTCAGCTTGGGCAGTAGATCTGAACGAAAGTTTCGATGTCACCACTTTTCCTCCTGTGGCTTGGCAGAGTTTTGAGACAGGTGCCGGAGTCAATATTTTCATCCGAACCACCGGTTCAACGCATTCAGGACTCGGCAAAGCGTATATCGAAAAAGAAAATGTCACATCCGGTGAAGTAGCGGAACGGTGGCTCATCACGCCGAAGCTGTATGTGAATAACACAACGGATGTGTTTGCCTTTTGGGCGCGAACGTACCTTACCGCCACCAACAATGACTCGCTCTATGTCCGTGTGAGCACGACGGATTCAGCTACGACCAGTTTCACGGTGGATCTCGGGCAGTATAAGTGC
>RPQS01000203.1 GCA_003818605.1 Candidatus Zhuqueibacterota bacterium
ATGCAGAATTTATTCTCGGATGGTTGCGGCCAGGCCAAAGCCGCAGCTTCAACGCGCGCGAACAACATGGATTGACAGCACCGATCCTCGAAACTCGCCCGCGCTTCAACGTCCGCCCGCGTCGAAGGCACTCCATGCGCTATGCTGTCGGGACTCGCAAGCCAATCGAATCGCGGAGCAAGCGAATCGCCGTAAACATTATCTGCAACCACACCGTCAGCTGCGAGTAAAAAACTGCCATGATACAGCGCATTCGTATGATCGCCCAGTTTCCATCCCGTCCCGAGATAGATGCCGCGGATGTAATCGCGATATCCGAGACATCCGTTTTCGGCAAAACCCAGTTTCATATAGCCGTTGTCAACAACGGTGAATGTTGAATCGAGTAGTACTTGCGCGGTGGCGCGGCCTAAAACCCTCCCGTTTCCGGCAATCCAATCTATGCTCAATGGAAGCACGAAACCGCGCGGAACTCCGGTTTGGAGTGATACGGTGAGCGGCGTTGCATTCCAGAATGGTCCGCCCGATCCCACCGACTGGTACACGCAAGTCGGCGGCTGAAGATATGCATCATTCGAGGGGATAGAAATCTGCCCGATGACATCATCCGTTTCATCCAACTCGTTATAGATCGAAATACGTAAATCCGCCGATTCTCCCTCGCGAATCCGTCCGTCGCCGTTTCCCGAAAATTCCGTATAGATTATGTCACCGAGGTGAATTCCCGGAAGAGTGTCTTTTAAAGCCCGCCATACGTTCAGTCGGCCGATTCCCAATTCTCCCACATGCGTCGGATTGCGCAAATCAATCGGATCAGCCGATGACACGACACGCGCGGCAATTGCCCGACTAGTCATGTGCGGAAAACGCCCGGTAACCATCGCGCACGCCGCTGCGACCAGCGGCGCCGACATGCTGGTGCCTTGATACGAGGAGTAATCGTGCGTCCCGCCTTCGCCGATCACTGTAGACAGTATGTACGTTCCCGGAGCGGCGATCTTCACCCACGGCCCGTATTGTGTAAAAACCGCGGCCAAGTCCGTCATCTGCGTGGCGGCGACACTAACGACTCCTTCGATTCCCGCCGGATAATGCCGGCTGGATACATTATCGTTACCGGCCGATGCGACCACTACCGATCCGTGATCAATTGCGTATTCTATGATGTCGCGTTCATATGCAGACTCGGTATAACCGCCCCAAGAGCAGTTGATGGCTTTAGCTCCGGCGCGGCAGGCATAGTAAATCGCTTCATATCCGTAATAGACTTCAGGAAACTGGCCCGCCCGCACGGCCATGATTTTGCAGTCAGGCGCGAGCCCGGCAATCCCCTGCCCGTTGTTGCGCGCCGCCGCCGCGATGCCCGCGACATGCGTCCCGTGCGACTGCAAAGGTTCATACGGTGAGGGCGTCGGATCCCCGTCGCCGTCCATGAAATCCCATCCGTAAAAATCATCTATGTAGCCGTTGCCGTCATCGTCCACTCCTCCGAGGCCATGCAGCTCCGCTTCGTTCTGCCAGCGTGCCGCGGCAAGTTCCGGATGCGTAAAATCCACGCCCAAATCCACAACCGCAATCGCCACGGACGGATCTCCGCGCGTGATATTCCAGGCCGCCTCGGCTTCGATAGCGGGCAGCCACCATTGCCGTGAGTAGAATGGATCGTTCGGCACACCATCCAGTGTACCTCCCGCTTCGTGAAATCCGGAGGAATTTCCGTCTAAATAACGCACAGCTCTCAATTCGGCATATTCGACCCGGCTATCATGACGGAGGTTTTCCGCAAGTTCCGCCGCCGCATCGGTGCTTGCCGCGGTAACAACGGTAATGCGTTCCAGACCGATCTCCGTTCGCGAAATCACGGGCAGGGCTTCCTGCATCGCTTCAATCCGGTTGGCATAATCGGGAAGCAATTCCGCCGCATCCAATCGCGAAGGCTGCGTCCTCCACTTGACGATCACTTCACGATTGGGCTGTCCAGCCGCCAGAGTTTCAGCGCCTATGCAGGCGGTCATCAACAGAAAGACGAACCAATGTTGCTTTATCACGTGAGACTCCGCACCATGCTGCTTAAACGTTTCAACCCTTCCGCCACTTCATCCTGCGGCCCGCCGAAGCAAACCCGAATTGCGCCGGGACATTCAAAAAAATGTCCGGGAAAAACTGCCGTATCCTGCTCGGATAAGAGCCGTTCGCAAAATATGCGATCATCCGTACCCGCCGGTAATTGCACTAACGCGCAAATTCCTGCAGCAGGAGGCATACAGGTTACGCTTGGAGTTTTCTCTAAAAAGCGGTCAAATAATTCCCGGCCGTTTGCCGCTTGTTTTCGATATTTAAGCAGATATTTCACGGCCGCCGGCGCGTTCAGAATCCGCCACGCAAGATCTTCCGTCATATAGGGCTGGTTCACACCCAGTAAATTATTCAACCGGTAAGCGCGATGAATAATCTCCTGTGGCCCTATGGACCATCCTACTCGCAGCGCATCCAGACCCCAGCATTTCCCCAAGCTGTTTGTGGAAATTGCCCCCGCCGAAAAACCATGTTTCCGGAAATCCGTTTCCAGCATCGGCAGAAAGACTTCATCCAACGCAACGCACGCGCCCGCTTCCCGCCCGATCCGTACAATTTCCCGCACTCGTTCTTCATCCAACACCGCCTGAGTCGGATTGTGCAGATTCGTGAGCACAATCAGCCGC
>RPQS01000204.1 GCA_003818605.1 Candidatus Zhuqueibacterota bacterium
ATCGCCAATCGTGATTTTACGCGTTGCGTCCTTGTCGCTCCGGACGGCTCCACCGCAGAATGCGAGCGGCACCTCGACAGGTAGATTCCACTCTTTGCGAATGATCTCTTCCAATCTTGCGCGAACGATTTCCGCCGCATTTTTTATGGCTCCACCGCCCATCAACGTTGCGCGGGAGGCCACGGTCGGGCCGCTGTCCGGAATATGACTGGTATCGAGGTCGAGATACACAACGCTGCTGACGGGTATTCCTAAAACTTCCGCCGCAATAATACTGTAAGTTGTGCCGAGTCCTTGTCCGTTTTCCGCCAAGCCGCAAAGCAAATAAGCCGAGCCATCCGGCTGCAGCGCCAGATAGGCGGCAGCGGCATCCACCCCTTCCGCGCCAAGCGAGCAGCCGCGATAACTAACAGCCAGACCGATTCCGCGTCGCCATTGATGGTTCGGATGGATGAACTCTTCAGGTTTCAAAGTGACATCGGAAGGATTCCACGCCGGTTTGTTTTCTGACTGAAACTCCCGCCACTTGACGGCAAAATCCGTTGTCTTGGCTGCCGTATCAAGCACCGTGATCACGTTCACGTCGTGATCATCCAGTATCTGACCGCTCGCCGTTACTGATCCTTTACGCAAAGCGTTCACGCGGCGAATTTCATCGGGAGTCATATTTAGTCGCGCGGCAATCTCATCCATGATGGATTCCTGCGCAAAAATCGGCTGCGGGGAACCGAAGCCGCGCATCGCTCCTGTGTATGGATTATTCGTGTAAACCGCGCGCACGTCTGTCCAAACGTGCTCAATTTCATAGGGTCCCGTCGCCTGCACGACCGTGCGCCACGTCACAAATGGACTCATGGAGGCATACGCGCCGCCGTCGGCCAGCACGTCAATCTTCATCGCGCGGATGCGGCCGTCGCGATTGTAGCCCACTTTATAATGCAGAATGTACGGATGCCGCTTGTAGGATTCGAGAATGGATTCTTCGCGCCGGTAGCGGATTTTTACGGGTTTACCCGTTTTCAGCGCGGCAACAGCCGCGCGCGCGGCCAGGATGCACATCGTATCATCCTTGCCGCCGAAAGATCCGCCTAATTGCGCTTGTTGAACCCGCACGCGATTCAGCGGCAGATTCAACACTTCCGCCACAATCCGCCGCGTGGTAAACGGATTTTGAATCGAACCGACTACATCTACACCCCGATTCCCTTCGCGCGGGACTGCCGTAACACACTCCGGTTCGAGATAGGCATGTTCTATGCACTGTGTGCTATAGGTTTCTTCGAGAATGAACTCGCTTTCGGCCAATCCCTTCTCTACATCACCCTTGCGGAGTGGATAATGATTAATCAGATTGCTGTTCAGGTCCGGATGAATCAGCGGCGCATCCGCATCCAGCGCTTTCAGTGGATCGGTCAATATCGGTAGAGGCTCGCACTCGATCCGGATTTTATCGCGCAACGCAAATAAGTCGTCTTCGGACTCACCGACCAGCATGGCCACGACGTCGCCGGGCGTCACGATGCGTTCATCGCAGAAAACCGGCTGATCCTTGCGAACCACACCCACTTTATTCACGCCGGAGATATCGCGCGCATCGCAAACGGCAACCAGCGACGGATGTTTTTCGATTGCCGAATAATCCGCGGAACGGATTTTCGCGTGCGAATAAGGCGTTCGCACCATGACGGCCGCGAGCTGTCCGGCGAACGATATATCGTCGGCGAAGCGCGCGCATCCCATCACCTTTTCCGGTCCATCCTGCCGCTCAACCGGCTTGCCGACCGTGTGAAATTCCCGATCACTCATCTCAGGCAATTCCTGTCTTCCATCTTTCTTGACCAAAACATTGCATCATACATATCAACGAATCAGAGCCATCTTTTGGACGAAACGTTGCCCGCCCGCCTCCAAAACGGCCAGATACATTCCACTGGTTTGAGCCGCAGCGTTCCATTCGATACGGTGCGCGCCCGCTGTCCGCTCGCCATCTGTCAAGACGGCGACTTCCCGTCCCAGAATATCGAAGATGCGAAGCCGAACTACGCCTGTTCGCTCCAGATAAAAAGACAATGTTGTGGAAGGATTAAAGGGATTGGGATAGTTGGGCGCGAGCGCAAAACGTGTTACAATTCGATTCGGCTGTGTGTGTGCCGGTGGAATGATTCCCGTATAATGCATAATCACGCCGTTATTGCCAACGGTCCAACCGTGGTTTGCGTCTACCATTGAAACAGCCAACAAGGAATTCGACGATCCGGTCGGTTCATTCGCCCACGTTGCCCCGGCATTCGTTGTAACCAGAACGTTTCCTCCCGAACCCGCAATCCAACCCGTATCCGGATGGATAAATTCTACGGCATTCCAGTTAATTGACCAACCGGAAGGCGAGCTTACCCATGAGTTACCGCCATCCGTCGTATGAAGGATCGTATTGTACGTTCCGACAATCCATCCATGTTCCGCATCGGTGAACTCGACATCGTAAAGTGTCCTCGTAACACCGCTGGTTTGCGGAGTCCATTGAGCGCCGCCGTCCGTCGTGTGCAGAATCACGCCGTTGCCGCCGACAATCCATCCGTTATCACCGTCTGCAAAAGTAACACTCTTCAATGAGTTGTCGGCACCGCTGTCCTGCACAGACCAATTCAGACCGCCGTCAGTTGTATGAAGAATTGTCCGGCTATTTCCGACAAT
>RPQS01000205.1 GCA_003818605.1 Candidatus Zhuqueibacterota bacterium
AAATCCATCTTCTGAACCTCCGCAAAATGAGAGGTTCACAAGATACGAGACCGCGAGCTAACTGTCAAATGTTTTTGAGATGTGCTCTAGTTATAACCCGGCTTGGCGGATGAATGACAGACGAAAAACGGGCGCAACGCCTTGCGCCCCTACGCTACAAAAAAACGGGCACGATATATCGTGCCCCTACAGTTCATCATTCATCGTTCCTCATTCATCATTTCTGCCTTGCCCATTCCTCTGTACATATTTTCATACGACTTGCCAACCGCACACTATACAATCGTTAAGACCTAACTTCAGCAATTCACCCCCTTGATTTCAACCCGTTCGTGTTGTATATTCATAACAATACTTCTGCCCAAATCATCTGCTCATGCAATCTGCTTTGCCCGTCATTTCCGCGCCAAAAAAATCAGCGCAATCTCTTGAAAACAATCCGGTAACACAGTTCGTTTGGTCAAAAAATATTTCCGCCAATTCTTCATAGTTCATCAATCATCATTCCTGAATAGAGTACTTCTGTGAAAGACTGCGTATTAGCCATCAATCCCGGTTCCACGTCCACCAAGCTCGCGTTTGTGGGGCCGGACGGAAAGATCATCTGGGACATCACCGTCCGTCACGAAGACGACGGCGGCCTGAAGATGCGCGACCTCGTACCCGTGCGCGCTCAACAGATCAGCGAGCTGCTGGATAAAATGGACGAACCGCTCGTACCGCGCGCGGTGGCCGGACGCGGCGGCCCGCTCCGCCCGCTCGCCGGCGGCGTGTACAACATCAGCGACACGCTGATTGAAGAGCTGCTCAGTGAAAAATGGTCGGCGCACGTTTCCAATTTGGGCGCGCCGTTGGCCCGACATTTTGCCGCGAAGTGGAAGGTGCCCGCGTACATTGTGGATCCCGTGACCGTGGACGATTTCACGGACGTGGCCCGCGTGAGCGGGGTGCCGGAAATTGCGCGGCGGTCGCGCTCGCATGCGCTGAACATTCGCTCGTGCGCGCACCTCGCAGCCGCGGAAATCAAAAAACCGCTGGCCGAAACGCGGTTTATTATTGCGCATTTAGGCGGAGGAATTTCCGTCGGCGCGGTGGAAGGTGGAAAGCTTATTGACGTGAACGACGGACTATTAGGCATGGGCCCGTTCTCTCCGGAACGCGCGGGTGCCACACAATTAGAGGGTCTTGTTGATCTGGCTTATTCCGGCAAATACTCGATTAAGGAACTCAAAACCTATCTTTCCAAAGGCTGCGGATTGAAAGGATATTTAGGAACGAACGCTCTGCCCGAAGTGGAAACGCGCGTGGAGCAAGGCGATGCGAAAGCCGATTTGATTTACCGCGCGATGATCTATCAGATTGCCAAGGAAATCGGCGCGTGCGCGGCGGTATTGAAAGGCAAGATGGATGCGGTGGTGATTACGGGAGGACTTGCCAATTCGCAAAATCTACTCGCGCGCTTGAACGAATACGTCGGCTGGCTGGGACGCACGATTGTGTATCCCGGCGAACGCGAACTCGAAGCGTTGGGACAAGGAGCCTACCGCGTTCTGCGCGGCGAAGAAACGGCAAAGGATTATTGATATGCTGAAATCCATTCCAATGGTGCGGGATCGCGCCCGCGAATTGTCCCGCTCGCAGATGCCCGTGGTGGCGGTGGCCGGAGCCGAGGATGACGACGTGCTGCGCGCGGTGGCCGACGCGCAAAAGGACGGCTTTGTGCGCGTGCATCTCGTCGGCAACACGGCCAAGATCCAAAAATATCTCGAAGAACTCAAACTCAACGCGGCGGATTTTACGATCACCGACGCCGCCGATCCGAAAGACGCGATCGAAAAAGCCGTGGCGCTGTGCAGTCGAGGCGAATGCCGGATTCTGATGAAGGGCAAAGTCTCGACACCCGATCTCATGAAAGCGGTGCTGTCTCCCAAGGCTGGACTGCGCATCGGCAAAGTGCTTTCGCATTGCGCGGTCTCGGAAGTTCCGGGCTACACGAAGCTGCTCTCGTTCAGCGACGGCGGCGTGCTCACGACTCCCGATTTTCAGCAGAAAATGTGCATCGTGGAAAATGCAATCCGCGTGAGCAAGCTGCTGGGAATTCATCAGCCAAAAGTTGCGCTCTTGTCCGCCTTCGATGGAGCCGATCCCGAACATCCATCTTCCATGGAGATGGCGGCGGTTGCGCAGGCCTGCAGAGTGCGCGGCCTGACACCGTTTATCGAAGGTCCGATGACTTTGCGCACCGCGCTAACAGGAAAACCCGGTTGGAAGAGCGACGTAGCCGGAGATCCCGACATTGTGATCGCGAACGCTATTGAAGAGATTAACATTGCCGTGAAGACTCTCAGCAACTTGCGCAATGCGCGATTCATGGGAGTGATTTCCGGCGCGAAAGTTCCGCTCTCGCTCGTGTCGCGTTCCGATCCGCCCGAAAACAAGATGGCTTCTTTAGCGCTGGCTGCCGTGGTGGCCGGGGAGGCAAAATGAACTTTACCGAACTACTCGCGCGCGCCGCACAATTGAAACCCGCTTGCATGGACGTGGTCGGCGCAACCGCCGCCGATGCCGCCGCAATCAAAGAA
>RPQS01000206.1 GCA_003818605.1 Candidatus Zhuqueibacterota bacterium
GGGTGACGGAACTCATGCTTTTACATCAACGCTGTCCGATCATTTGACTGCCAAGCAGCAATTGGATCGCATCCGTCGCGAAGCCGCAAGATCCGACACGGGTCGGACGGGTTAACGCTTACTTACAATTCATCAGTGAAGAAACGACTTGAAAGTTTTCTGCGTTCTTTGAATGACGCTCAACGCGATGCCGTAACGGCGGCCGATGGTCCGGCAATCGTACTGGCCGGCGCGGGGTCGGGAAAAACTCGCGTATTGACGGGGCGGGCTTTTTATCTGATAGCACAGCAGGAAGTGAACGCGAATGCGGTTCTGGTTGTCACGTTCACAAATAAAGCGGCCGGTGAGCTGCAATCACGTCTGCGCAGCTATGCGGGTGACGGCTGCGAGATCCCCTGGGCCGGTACATTTCATTCCTACTGTGCCCGGTTGATGCGAATGTATGGCGCAGCCATCGGCGTTTCCCGCGATTTTTCGATTTACGATACGGATGACACCGATCAGGTGCTTGGAGAAATCCTGCGCGACCAGAGAATCTCCCGTGACGAATTGTCGCCCGCGACCTTGCGCTCATGGTTATCGTTCATGAAAAACGGCGGAACGTTATCCGGCAAGCATCCCTTTCATCGCATCGCGCGCGAACTCATGCCGGTGTACAATGAACGGCTGCGAATGGCGCAGGCTTTAGACTTCGATGATTTATTACGGCTGCCGCTGGACTTATTCGCAGCCCGACCGGATATCTTGGAGATCGTTCAACGGAAGTACGATCACGTTTTAATTGACGAGTTTCAGGACACGAATCGTCACCAATATGAATTCGCCAGAATGCTGGCGGCTCCCCAGAACAACCTGTACGTTGTCGGGGACGACGATCAATCCATCTATGGATGGCGGGGAGCGGAATACCGAAATCTTTTTCAATTTCAACACGATCTTCCGGGAACAAAAGTATTCCGTTTGGAACAGAACTATCGTTCCACAAGACAGATATTGGATGTCGCGAACGATCTCATCGCGGGGAATAAAGGGCGTGAAGCCAAACGGCTTTGGACGGAAGCCGCCGAGGGAGAGAAAGTCACTCTGCGTCAGGTGGCGCGTACGGCGGATGAAGCCCATGAAGTCATCGGCGAAATCCACCACCTCCAGCGAACCAAGGGCTACAGTTGGAAAGATTTCGCAATCCTGTTTCGAGTGAACGCCTTGTCGCGGCAATTTGAAGAAGTACTGGTCAGTCAGGCGATTCCGTATTCCATCGTGGGAGGGACTCGATTTTACGAACGGAAAGAAATAAAGGATCTGCTGGCTTACCTGCGGGTTTTAGTGAATCGAGACGATGAGCAAGCCTGGCGGCGAATCTTGCGCACACCGCCGCGTGGAATCGGCACCGTCACACTGAAAATATTGGAGGATGAGGCCCGAAGAACAGACCGCAGCATCGGACAGGTTCTCTTTACTTTACCCGATTCCGCAGGCATCACGAAATCGGCCTTAGCGAAGCTGGAGCCGGTTACAGAAAAAATAGCCGCGCTTAAAGAAAAATCCAGGGAAAGCGATCTGGTTCGATGTGTGGAACAGGCTATCGAACAGAGTGAATTGGCCTCGTATTATGAACGGATTGATCCTGAAACGTCGGATGAGCGAATTGCCAATCTGGCGCAATTAGTCGAAGCCGCTCGCGAACGGGCGCAGATGCATCCCGAGTACGAATTAGTGGACTTTTTGAATGAGATTGCTTTGGTTGCCGATGCGGACGAATATGATGAAGCGCCCGAACGGGTTACTTTAATGACGATGCACGCCGCGAAGGGCCTGGAATTTCCGGTCGTTTTTATCGTCGGTGTAGAGGAAAAATTGATCCCACATCAGCGCAGCATGGGCAGTGTTTCCGATTTAGAGGAAGAAAGACGTTTGCTCTATGTCGGAGTGACCCGCGCCCGCGAGAGACTTTATCTGACTTATTCGCAGACGCGATATCTGAACGGCATGTTGGAGTTTCAAGAACCGTCCCGTTTTCTTCATGATATATCACAAGAACATTTACGCGGTTGGTCCTTGCCCGGTATGCGGCGCGTGGAGACTCAGGATGACGAAGGTGAGGCCATGATTCTCCATGAGCATAAGCCCCGTCATTATGCGCGAAAATCGAACACGAATCCATCGGTTGCTGCGATAATGCCATATCAAATCGGCGATATGGTGCAGCATTCGGAGTTCGGCTTAGGGGTTGTCACGGCAAAATCGGGAGATCTGGCGGATCTCAAGATACGCGTGGCGTTTGAAGGTGTCGGATCCAAACTGCTGGCGGTAAAGTTCGCTCCGATTCGAAAGGTTGAATAACGTGCTGCAATTGGATGCAGTCATTAGACGTGCTTTGGCGGAAGACCTGATTCAGGAATATGATATCACGTCGGATCAGTTTATTGATAGCCA
>RPQS01000207.1 GCA_003818605.1 Candidatus Zhuqueibacterota bacterium
GTGCCGATTTGCAGAATATTGACGTCGCGGTCGGGATTCAGACCCCATTTTTTTAGCGCCAGTCGGACGGCGAAATCCGACGTGGCGCCGTAACGGCTGACGCCTAATTTTTTACCCTTGAGTTGCGCCGGGCTCGAAATCTCCGGCGCGGCGAAAACCTTGAAAACAAATCCGTTGATAAGCGCAGCAATGAGGACTGTGTCGGCCCCCTGCAATGCGGCTTGCACCAAGCCGGAACCGGAGAGCGAGGAAATTTCCAGATCTTTGGCGATCAGCGCCCGCAATGACACCGATCCGGTGCCCATGCCGACGAGCACCACATCGAGGCCGCGCTTCTCAAATAGTTTGGTTTCCTTAGCAAACCCCAATACCGCGACCCCGCCGTCGGTAGAACCATAGCCGACGACGACGGTAATGAGCGGGTTTGCCTGCGCCGCCAACGCGCTTGGAGCGGGAGCACCAAGAAAAACTATGAGAAGTACCGCAATGACTAAACTGCGGCCATTTGTCCGCATGACCCCACCTCGATCACTATTCCAGAGGCTTGGCGACAACATGCTTTGCCGGTGTGAACGCCACTCGTCTGCGTCGAACGTATTCGTTGACGGACTAGCTGTCAACTTGAACTGATCTGGATGGTTAAGAAGACTGGCAATCACACCGCGGTCAGACTGGGTGCAATCACTCATCGGCATCTATCATCGAGGGAGCAACAAAAGGCCGTGCCAGGATTTGGGCTCGAAACGAAAACCGTGACAAACCAATAAACATCGCATATAGTCTTGGTAAATCGAGAAGATCCGACTGGATCGCGGCTGCTAGTCATCCCATCGGCTGAAAGTTCTTGCTTCGACAACATGGGGTAGCAATGCGATCCCTCAAGGTAATTCACTATGGCGGTATGTTTTCTTTCTTATAGTGAGTGCTATCGCCCGGTCATGGAGTCCGTACGGCGTCTACTGGAGACCCTGGAGTTCCAAGTGGACGTGTTCGATGGTCCTGATTTAGGCCGGCCGCCGATTAACGTGGTTCAACAACGAATCGTAGCCGCCGACTGTGTTGTGCTGCTGTTGGGCCCCAGGGAGCCTGCCATGGGACAGAGGGAAATCGAGCCTGCCCACTGGCCGGCGGAGGAAGGTGTCTACGCCGTGGCCAAAGAGAAGCCCGTAGCACTTTTTCTTCATCCCGGAACCCGCGTGCCGGAATCAATTCGTCCGCTGCAAACCCCGGCGCGATTCGATTTTTGGGATACTCTCGACTTCGCAAAAAATCTTCACCATGTTCTGAAACATCTCCTCGATCTGAAGCGCCGCATCGAACTCCCGCCGGGAAATCAACCCTGCCTCTTCACGAAGGTGATTGCGCGAAACCGCATTCAGCGCAACGGTACACTCGTGATGGATATCTATCATGAAGTCGTGGCGCGGCAGGAGTGCGCCCAGTTTCATCATCATATTGATACTGGCATGGATAAGCGGGTGACGGCGTGCATCCGACTTGTGTCGCCCGACGCCTATGAGATCGAAGGGACACTGGAATCGAGCCGGCACCGCGCGACATTGGAGTTCGAGCAGGGGACCGATCGCGAAATTCCGTACTTCGTCACGGTGGATCCACCGCTGCTTCCAGGGGAGCGGTTTGGCTACCGGCGCGAGTTTACGGTCAATAACTTTTTCCCTCTCAAGCGCGCCGAACTTGCCCGTATGGCGGATGAAGAAGGTTTTCCGGAACAATATAAAGTCGACGGGAGAATCTACTACGGCCGGGTGTGGGATGTGTTTTATGAAATGGAAAGCATCCTGCTGTCGATCCACTTTCCCCGTAAGACGACGATCCGATCAAAGCGCGCATTGGCCTATGCCATAGCCTCCCGCACCGTGAACACGGTGGAAACGGAAAGATGCAACTCCGCTGAATGTCTGAGCATCGAAGAAAGTCCGGACATCGGAGAGCGGATTGTATCCCTTCGCGTCCGCCGCCCACTGATGAATCATCAATACGTGTTGCTTTATGAGCCTGATTGACCTGAGATTGTTTCCCGAAAGACTTGGCAGCGACTAGCAGGATGCTGAAAAACTCCGTCGGAGTCCTTCGACGGTGCTCAGGACGAACGGTGGGGTTTTGATATCATTGATTTCCGTTCATGCTGAGACTTGTATGATGGATGTCGAGGCTCACCACGAGTGCTCAATAAGAGATA
>RPQS01000208.1 GCA_003818605.1 Candidatus Zhuqueibacterota bacterium
ATTCATGCCTGCTCAGCTCCTCGACCACATCCTGAGGAACCTTAACTGCCTTTTTTTGGTCGCGTCTGATCTCCCGGATATTGGCCTGCTCTTCCGGCGGCAGCTCGCCGGAATGCGCTTCTAAAGCAGTCAGCAGCTCATCTATTCTCGGCGATGTCATACGGTTATGGGCAATTCCCGCCAGCAAAGCCAGTTGGTCACTGCGTCGCTCGGACCCTTTGGGAGGCATTATAGTCTGCATATCCCACTGCAATAGTCCGTTTACGGAACCAATTACCGCAACTTCCTTATAGCGGGAAATGAGTTCGTTATAGTTGGATTCAAGATCAGGCATTGAGTATTCCTCAAGTGTTACTGAATGCATCCGGGTTAAATCAGCAAAACGCCGATTTTAAAGATAGCGGTTTCCGGTCTGAAGGGCAAGCTTTCCGGGGTCAGGAAAATTGAGAAATGTTTGGTTAGTTCCTAAAAAACACTTTACAGAACGGCTGTCAGACATTATCTTAATTAGTTGGAGTCATTGGATTCAAGTCATCGTAAAAACGCCCGAAAATCGTGTGATAAGCTCCTGACTTTGATAGGTATAGACGTGATTCGGATTGGCGCATGGATGTGAATTTTCGCATTGTTCGAACCTGGATTATTACCTGCCTCCTCGGATGGGCTGCGGTTGTGTCCGCGACTCCTCTGCAGGAAGCTTTTAACGGCTTGTTCCCGCCGCCCGGATGGTTGACCGCAACGGACGGCACCGATTCGGGCTGGATTCGTTCCGATACTCTGAACCCAGTTTGGGGATTCAGCGCCCGGACCCCTCAAGACAGTTCAGTCGTTCCGCCCTCCCGCTGTTGGCTTCTGACTCCCTCCCTTAGCCCTGATTCTCGAAATTCTTCCATTTCGTTTTATATACGGACTTTAAACACGTGCCCCATGAGCGCGGACACGCTGTTTGTGCTGCTGTCTGAAACCGGTCAATCGGAATCCGATTTTTCTGTTGAACTGGCTTATTTTATTCCCGGCACCGGCGGCGATTTCTCTACCAACTTCACGCAGTACTCGCTGTCGCTCGACAGCTATCTCGGTTTGCCGGTGTTTCTCGCTTTCGTCTATGCAAACTGGAGCGGAGACTGCGCCGTTCTCTTGGACAGCGTGAATGGCCCGCCGGTTCTCTTGCCTTCCCCGCCTTACAATCCACAGCCGACATACAACGCATCAGGAGTTGACTTTGCCTTTGATATATAATGTACAAACGGATACGGCACAACCAACGTGAATGTATATCTGTCCCGCAGCCTTGCTGATATCGAATCACAAAATCCCGGCTGTCGTGTGCTGAGTAGCGCGGCTACGGAGAGCTTTCGGCCTCCTTCGCACCTGCTTTCCGGCCGGAATTATTACTGGCGCGCCGTCTGCCGCAATCTCAACGGGACTATGCCGGGACCGATTTGGCAGTTCACGACAGACAGCGGACCGCTGGCGGGTAATTATCGAATCGGCGGCGCGAACGGAGACTTTGCCACCTTCGCTGAAGCCGTATCCGAACTCGCGGCTTTCGGCATCTCCGCACCGACTTCCGTACGGGCTGCACCGGGTTCCTACTATGAGACTCTGACGATTCCTTTAATCGCGGGAACATCGGACGATCATCCTCTGTATTTCGGTCGAATAGCCTCTGATTCTTCGGTAACGATTATCGGGAACGGAACGGCACCAAGCGTTCTGAAGCTGAACGGCTCGGCATTCGTGACCTTCGACGGCGTGGATTTCCGCATCTCCGGAGGATCTCCGCGAATGGGCGTGGAGTTGGCGGCGGGAAGTGAGAACAATTGCATACGGAACAGCCTGATTATCGGCCCGGGTGCCGAAGTCTCCAATGGCCGGGGAGTGTATCTCGTCGGGCCGAACAGCAACGGAAACCGTTTTGACAGTCTGACTGTCCGGCGCTTCGTGCGCGGATTCCATCTGGATTCACAAAGTTCAGGTTCCAGTACGGGGAATATCATTGAGCACTGTCAAACCGACACGGTGCGCAGCGGAGTGTTTGTCGCCCGACAGAATAAGTGCCACATCCGCCGCAGCAGACTTGCGGTGGACGCCGGTTCTTTTGATGAAACCGATGGAATCATCGTAGCCACGACCCTGCCGGAAGACAGTGTTTTTATCTATGACAATCAAATCAGTCGCGTGGTGACGGCTGGTTCCTACGCCGTCGGGATCCGCATAAAACCGGATTCCGCCGCTGCCGTCGTGCGCATCTACAATAATACCATCTGCAATTTCGGGAATACCGGTTCTTCGCAGGTACGCGCCATTTATATTACGGCGGGACGCTGCCTCATCGAGTCCAATAGCATTCAGATTAACGACGTCGCGGCGACGGGCGCATCCTACGCTCTTTACATCGGCACCGTGGGAAGCGCGGGTTATACGACGATCCGCAACAACATCTTCGCCAACCGCGAAAGCAGCAGCATAGCCTACGGCATCTTTGTTTTATCGGGAAGCGCCGCCTTCTACTCGGATTATAATATTTTCTACGGTACCGGATCGAACTATCGCATGGGACGGTGGCTAACCGATCAGGTCACTCTCGCGCTCTGGAAAGCGGCGACCGGCGGAGACGAGCACAGTTTCGCGGGAGATCCGGGATTCGTCAGCTCCACCGACCTTCACATTATGCCATCTTACGGTCTGGCCAACCAGAACGGTGCCATTCTTACCGGCCAGTCGCAAGACATAGACGACGATCCGCGACTCATTCCGCCCGATCGCGGAGCCGATGAGTATGAGTATATTGCTCCTCCAGCGGATTTTGCCGTCATGGATCTGGTCGGCATTCAACCCTCCTATCTCGAGTTCGTGCCGGTTTCCATCCGCGTTGCCGTGCAAAACCGAGGCTCGGAAATACAGCGCGGCGTCGCCGTAAGATTATGGTGCAACGATTCTCTGCAGGATGAACGGCGGGTAACACTGACCCC